>NZ_CABQXJ010000002.1:0-98112 GCF_902468165.1 uncultured Intestinibacter sp. | reverse complement strand
ACTTGGTGGGCAACCGCCTGGGAGAGTAAGACGTAGCCACGTAATCTTTTTTTATGCTCCAAATTAAATTCTTTAGAGGGATTAACTATACAAATCTCACAAACTTAACAAATTCTATTACATATCAACAAAATATAAATATATAGTAACAATACCAATATCCAATTATAAAGTAACATAAAATATGATAAACAGTCACAAAAATCACATAATAATATTTAAATAAATCAAACCCAATAATACAAAACCCAAATAAAATAACAAAAAGTCAAAAAGAAATAAAAAAAGTAAAAATGAAATGATATCAAAAGAATCAATACTGTCATAAATCATACAAATATTGTCATCAAAGTTACAAAATTGGTAAAATATGCTATAATTACAGATAAAATAGAATATTGATTGCCAAACTTCTTATTTGTTAAGTTATCTTATGAATAATTCATTATTTAGAGTAAGATATTTCTGATTCAGTGCTATATAGGGATATTTTATTTCAAGTGTAGGAATATTAAATTTCCAAGCACATAAGTATGGAAATATTGAATTTCTAGGGAATTTATTATTTAGATAATACAGGAGATCTGGCGGTTGATAAATCTATATTACAAATGAGTGATTTGAGGATATCACGAGAAATTATGGAGGCGAAAATGGGAGAAGCGGTAAATATTAAAGAGTATTTAGACATATTTAGAAGAAGAAAATGGATCGCTATTGTGACTATTTTAATTTGTCTAGGATTTGGGGGATATAAAACTTATAAAAATTATATTTCGTATGTGCCGACTTATATGTCTAATGTTACGATTAGGATTAATTCTATTAAGTCTATACAGGAGGATGAGAAAAAGATTAATACAAGTAGTAGTGATGATTCGGGGGATACTTCGGGTTATAGTAGTTCTGGATCTAGTAGTGGTTTAACAGCGGCAGAGGAGAAAGCAAAACAGGAGCAGGAGAAATTAAACAAGATTTATAGTGCTTATTCTGGTTCTGCGTCTATGGCGAATCAAAATATTGCGACTTCTTATTTGGGACTTGCTACTTCTAGTGATGTTAGAAAGAATGTGGCATCTCTTACTGGATTAAAGACTAGTCAAATTGGAACTATTACTGCTGCTCAAAGTGAGGAAATTCCACAGTTTATCAAGATGACTGTAACAACTTCTTCGCCTGAGGTTGCAAAACAAGTTGCGGAGGCTCTTCCTGAGGCTTATAATACTGAGCTTAAGAGAGTAATCAATTTGGACTGTGTTGAAGTTGTGTATAAGGCAAGTAATGGAAGTTTGATTCCTAGAAGTAGAGATTTAACTTTAGTTCAGGCTCTTGGGATAGGAATTGTTGTGGCTATATTTTTAGTATTATTATCTGAATGTTTAGATACTAAGATAAAAACTCCTGAGGATGTTGAGAAGTATTGGGATTTACCTTTGATAGGAACTATTCCAATGGATGATGGAAAGTCAAAGGGAAGACATACAGTTAAAGCTTAAAATTATAGATAAAGAATTTAAGGGGGATTAGCTATGGCAATGTTAGCAGCGTATGATGAAGGAAATTTTGAGTTAAATGAGTCGTACAGGGAGATTAGGACTTATTTAAGTATTAATAAAAATATAAAGACGATTTTGATTACTAGTGCTGAGATGGATGAGGGGAAGACGACTATTATTTGTAATTTGGCGAAGTGTTTTGCTGAGTTAGAGGGGGTTAAGGTTCTTCTTCTTGATTGTGACTTTAGAAAAAGGGGCGTTAGTAGATATTTTGGGATTGAGAATACTTTTGGTATTGCAGATATAGTTTTTGGATACAAAAAACAATCAGAATGTATTAAGAAGGTTGGAGATTTGGATATAATTACTTCTGGTGGAGTTCCTTCTAATACTTCTATTTTACTTAATTCTCAGTCTATGAAAGATACTTTGGCAAAGTTGAGAGAGGAATATGATTATGTATTTATTGATTCACCGCCTATATGCAGATTGAATGATGCATGTATAATTACTCAATATGTGGATGGGACAGTTTTGATAAATGCATCTAAGGCAATTGATGCTAAAGTTGCCAATATTACGTTGGAAAAGTTAAATAAAGTTGGGGCAAATGTTATTGGCGTTGTGCTAAATAAGTTTAGTGCACAGAAATACAGTTATTATAATAGTTATTATGGATATGCTGGATATTATGAGGACAAGCCTAAACGAGGATTATTTAAACGAAAAAAGAGAAAAAAACACAAAAAAAAATAAAGAATTATCAAGAAATATAAGGAATTTTTAATTTTTTGTAGAAATTTATAGATAGGTTTAGATTTAGTCTGCATTATAGAAATATTTATACCAAATAAATTAGGGGAATGATTTTAATCAAAAATAATCTTGTTAAGGGGGAAACAAAGAGATAATTTGGTCTAAATATAAGGGGGGAATATTATGATAATAAAACTTATGAAAGTATTAGACGATATTTCAAAAGATGCTGACAAGTGCAAGATGAGACAAATTATTTTATTAGCTATAGACGGGATTTTATGTGCACTTAGTTTTGTCATAACTTTGGCTTTGTTGGGGTTTGACGTTTCTAGGTTTTCATTAATACCGATAATTATATATGTAGCTATAAATGAAACATTTTTATTATTATTTAGATGCTATGACAGTCTGTGGAAATGTGGCGGAGAAAGAGAAGTAGCATCGATATTTGTCGCTTGTTTTTGTGCAGTGTTACCATCAGCAGCAATAATCGCACTAACACACAGTAAATTAAATCTAGCTTTTTATGTAGTAAATGTACTTATGATAATCGTAGCAATGGTATCTGTTCGAGTTGTTTATAGAACAATGAGAAGATTACTTATGTATATGCAAGTTAATCAAAATGCTCCTAGCTCATCTAGAGTTCTTATCGTTGGGGCAGGTAAGGCTGGAAACATGATATTGAGGGAGTTATTTGAAAATCCAGAATTAAAGAAATTACCTGTTGCAGTAGTAGATGATGACATACATAAAATAGGTAAATCAGTCTTTGGAGTACCTGTATTGGGGACGACTGAAGATATTTCTACAATTGTAGAAAGGGAAAATATCGACGAAATAATTATTTGTATTGCAAATATAAACGTAAAACGAAAAAGAGAAATTATAGATATTTGTAAAAATACGAGGGCAAAATTAAAGACTATTCCTGGAATTTATGAAATTATAGACGGAAAGGTTAATGTAACAAAAATAAGAGATGTTCAAATTGGGGATCTTTTAGGCAGAGAACCTGTCAAAATCAATTTAAGCGAAATGGACGACATCATCAACGATAAAATCGTAATGGTTACAGGAGGTGGTGGGTCTATTGGCTCAGAACTATGTAGGCAAATAGCAAAATACAATCCAAGACAACTAATCATAGTAGACATATATGAAAATAACGCATATGACATTCAACAAGAATTAATCAGACATTATCAAGAAGAATTAAATTTAAAAGTACTTATAGCATCAGTTCGTGATGAAGATAAGATGAATACAATATTTGAAAATTATAGACCAGAGATAGTTTTCCACGCAGCAGCACACAAACACGTTCCACTAATGGAGGACAGCCCTTGTGAAGCTATAAAAAATAACGTATTTGGAACGCTTAATGTGGCAAAATTGTCGAATAAATATAAGGTAGAAAAATTTGTATTGATTTCGACAGATAAAGCCGTAAACCCTACAAATATAATGGGTGCGACAAAGCGTTGTTGCGAAATGATAATACAATCACTTAACAAAACGAGCGACACAGAATTTGTCGCAGTGAGATTTGGCAATGTGCTTGGAAGTAATGGAAGTGTCGTACCACTATTTAAAAAGCAAATCGAAGAAGGCGGACCAGTCACTGTAACACACGAAGAAGTTACAAGATTCTTTATGACGATACCAGAAGCCGTATCGCTAGTTTTGCAGGCGAGTGCAATGGCGAAAGGTGGCGAAATATTTGTACTTGATATGGGCGAACCAGTCAAAATAATTGATTTAGCGAGAAATTTAATCAAATTAAGCGGATATGAACCAAATGTCGACATAAATATTAAGGTTACAGGACTTAGACCAGGCGAAAAACTTTATGAAGAAGTGCTTATGGATGAAGAAGGACTTACTCGTACATCGAACGATCAAATCAGAATCGGCAAACCGATAAAAATTGACGAGGTCGAGTTTAAGAGAGAGCTTAATATTTTGAAGAGGGTTGCTGAGAATAATCAAGATGAGAAGGTTGATATTATTATGAAGAGTATTGTACCGACTTATGTTAGAAGAGAAGAAGTTGTTGTATAGGGGGAATTTAGGTGTATAGATATTTAAAGAGAATTTTAGATATTATATTCTCTTCCATACTTTTAGTTTTAGGAGCGATTCCATTACTTATAGTTGCACTAATTATAAAGATAGATTCACCAGGAGAGGCATTATTCAAACAAGAAAGACTAGGACTAGGTGGAAAGACTTTTAAAATCTATAAGTTTAGATCAATGTGTGTGGGAGCTGAGAAAAAAGGAAGCGGAGTATACTCTGGGAAAAATGATGCAAGAGTAACTAGAGTAGGAAAAATTATAAGAGCTACTAGTATAGACGAGTTGCCACAATTAATAAATATACTTAAAGGTGAGATGAGCTTTATAGGTCCAAGACCTACACTTACATATCATCCTTGGAAATTAGAAGAATACACTGATTTCCAAAAAAGAAGATTTGAAGTAAGACCTGGAGTAACAGGACTTGCCCAAATAAATGGAAGAAAAGACATACCATGGGACAGACGTATAGAATATGATGTTGATTATGTAAATAATATGAGTTTTGTCCTAGACTTCAAAATATTACTAAAGACAATAGTGAAAGTATTTAAGATGAGTGATAATGTAAATACTTTTGAAACAGCAAAAAATAAAAATTCTTAGAGGTGACGACATTGCTTAAGCTCATGTATATAACAAATGATGAAGATGTAGCTAAGATTGCTGACAAGTACGGTGTTGATAGAATATTTGTCGATTTAGAACAAGTAGGCAAACAAGAGCGCCAAGGAGGAATGGATACAGTCCAATCAAAACATACATTAGAAGATGTAAAGAAGATAAAAAACTGTTTAAACAATAGTGAATTACTTGTTAGAAGTAATCCTATCTATACAAATTCAAAAGAAGAAATAGACACGATTATAAAAAATGGAGCAGATATAATAATGCTACCTTATTTTAAAACATGTCGAGAAGTACAAACTTTTGTAGATTATGTAGATGGACGATGCAGGGTATGTCTATTGTTAGAAACACCAGAAGCAGTAGAGATAATTGATGATATTTTAAATATAGAAGGTATAGATGAAATACACATAGGGCTAAATGATCTACATTTAGGATATAAAAAGAAGTTTATGTTTGAATTATTGACTGATGGAACTGTTGAATATCTATGTAGCAAGTTTAAACATAAAAATATATCTTATGGATTTGGTGGAATTGCTGGAATTGGACAAGGAACACTACCAGCAGAAGATATTATAAAAGAGCACTACAGACTTGGCTCTAGTATGGTTATTTTATCGAGAAGTTTTTGTAATACATCAAAAATTACAGATTTAAATGAAATAGATAAAATATTTAAAGATGGAGTTAGTGCAATTAGAAACTTTGAACAAGAAGTGAGCGAACACTTAGCTTATTTTGAAGATAATAAAAAATCAGTTAAAGAAATAGTTCACCAAATTGCCTATGGACAATAAAGAGGTGCATTTATGAAAACATTGATAACAGGTGCATTTAATTATTCAGAGGAACAAATTGAAAGACTAAACTCCATTGGATGTGAGACAGTATTTGTACAAGATGAAAGAGAAAAATTAGACATGGATGTCAGCGATATAGAAGCAGTAATTTGCAATGGACTGTTTTTATATAATGATATTTCAAAATTTAAAAGTCTTAAATTTATTCAACTTACAAGTGCTGGATTTGACAGAGTACCGATGGATTATATAAATGAAAATAAGATAGAAATCCATAATGCTAAAGGAGTGTATAGTGCTCCTATGGCAGAATGGGTTGTACTAAAAATATTAGAAATATATAAAAATACCAAGTTCTTTATAAGAAACCAAGACAATAAAGTTTGGGAGAAAAAACGAGACTTACTAGAACTTACAGACAAAGTTGTTGCAATAGTCGGCTGTGGAAATGTTGGAATCGAAGTAGCCAAGAGATTAAAAGCATTTGGATGTAAAACAAACGGTGTTGCAAGGAGACAAGTCGAGTATGACTATATAGATACTGTATATAGTATGCAAGAATTGGACGAAGCTTTGAAAGTTAGCGATATAGTAGTTTTAACAATTGCTTTAAATGAAGAAACAAAACATCTTTTTGATAAAGATAGATTTAAGGTTATGAAAGATGATGCAGTGTTAGTCAATGTGGCTAGGGGCGCTATTGTAAATGAAGAAGATTTGATAGAAGCTTTAAAGAATGGGAAGTTTTTGGGAGTTGCTCTTGATGTTATGGAAAGTGAGCCCCTTTGTGAAGAGAGTAGGCTTTGGGAGTTTGATAGGGTTTTGGTTACTCCACATAATTCGTTTGTATCTGATAGGGTTGGTAGTAGATTATTTGATTTGATGTGTGATAATTTGAATAAGTTTATCGCAGGAAAGGAATAAAGATTTGTATTATTTTATTAATTGTTTAAGAGCATTAGCAGCAACTTTAATAACAAACGCACATTATACTAATGTATATCCAATTTCTATTATAGCCAATGGTGGATTATTAGGAGATATATTATTCTTTGCAGTATCAGGATTTTGTTTATATAATATAAAATTAAAATTTATACCATGGTACAAAAAAAGAATATCTAGGATATATCCATCTGTGATAATAGTAACAGGTGTATATATATTGATGAAATTTTATACCTATAATGGAATAAAAGGATTGTTTAATTTATTGATATATCCAACAAAATACCATTTTGTTATTTCTATTATGATATTGTACATATTTTACTATTTTACAATAATTTTATCTAGGAAGAATGAAAATATAACAATTGATAGAGTATTTTTTATGACAATTATAATACAGTTCATAGTATATGTTGTTATATATGATAAATCTTATTACCATATAGATTCAGTTTACGAACCTATGATTAGGTTTTTATTTTTTGAAGCAATGTTGATAGGAGCTAAATTTAATGAATTAAAATTTGCATATATAAACAGAAAAGAAAGCAAAGCGCTTTTAAAAATAATAGTTACATTTATTATATATTTTGCTTCTAAACTTGTTTTTTCAAAATATCAAGTAATAAGTCAATATCAAATTTTAAATCAATATATCATTTTATTACTAATGGTTTATATTTTCAAATATTTTATATCTATAGAAAATAAAATAAAACAGCTACCAAAATCTATTTATAGATTTATAAAACTTATTTCAGATATAACTTTAGAAATATATTTAGTACAAAGTGTTATAATAGCACAATTTGAAAATTATATATTTCCAGTAAATTTTATAGTAATAACATTAACAATATTAATTAGTGCATATTTAGTTTATACAGTAAAAAATAAACTTTTTGATGTTATAGATCATCTGCGCTGAAGAGGAGTGGACAATGGCAGTATATTATTCAATGATTTTATGGGTTGTATTTATAGGATTAATAGGTGAATTTAGTGCAACATTAAAAAAAAATGAATTAGGGGAATATGAAAAACATATAAGTAAGGTATTTGTTTTTATTGCAATGGCATATATTGTGTTTATGGTTGGGATGAGAAGTGGAGTAGGTGACACTCCTGCATATATAAAAATGTTTGATGATATGCCAAGTAATATAACACTATTTTCGCCAGAACAATATACAAAGGATAGAGGATTTACTATTTTAAGTATATTATTTAAACAATTTATATCACAAGATTATCATGTATGGTTATTTACTATAGCAGTTATAAGTGGATTAGCAGTAGCAAAAGGCGTATATAAATATTCTAGTAATTACTTTTATAGTTTATTTTTATTTATTGTAATGGTTCAATTTGTCTGGATGTTAAATGGAATGAGACAGTTTATAGTAGTTTCTATTTTATTTTGTAACTTAGATTTGATTGTAGATAGAAAACCAATAAGATTTTTTATACTAGTTGCATTGTTATCGACAATACATGTAACTGCATTAATTATGATTCCAGTTTATTTTTATGCTCAAATAAAACCTTTTACAATGGAGCAGTTAATAGCAATAGTTATAATTTTAGTTGTTGGTTTATCTATAGATAAAATAGCAGCTGCATTTTCATATACATTAGAAGATACAGCATATGAAGGATACCTAGATGCTGCTGCAACATCTAATGGGTCAAATATATTGAGAAGTATGGTTGCAATGTGTCCTTTTGTTTTAGCATGGTTTGGACGAAAAAATATACTTGATAAAAAATCAAAACTTATAGATGTATCTATAAATATGTCCTTGGCTTCAGGATTACTTTACTTTATTTCATCGCTTTCAGGTGGGATACTTATTGGAAGATTACCTATATATTTTGATATGTACAATATAATCTTATTACCATGGCTAATACAAAATATATTTGAAATAAAAGAAAAAAGACTAGTTTACTTTATAGTTAGTTTATGCTCTATAGCCTTTTTCTATTATAAAGTAAAAGTAGGTATGGGAATGGATTATGTTAGTGATATATTAAATTTATATGTGAAATAGAGGAGATATAGGATGAAGATTTTATTTGTAGCAACAGTACAAAGCCATATATGTCAGTTCCATTTACCGATAATGTATATGTTGCAGCAAAATGGATATGAAGTTCATGTTGCAGCTAGAAATAATTTGGCAGAGAAAAATGGATTATCAATGAAATATGCAGATAAAGTATTTGATGTTCCTTTTGAAAGATCACCATTTAATACTAAGAATATTGGTGCATATAAACAACTAAAAAAGATTATGAAAGAGGAAAAATACGATATTGTACATTGTCATACTCCAGTAGGTGGTATTTTAGCCAGACTTGCTGGTCGAAAATTTAGAAAAGATGGACTTAGAATTATATATACTGCACATGGTTTCCATTTTTATGATGGTTCCCCAAAGAAGAATTGGATTATATATTATCCAATCGAAAAATTTATGTCGAGGTATACTGATGATTTAATCACTATTACAGAAGAAGATTATAAATTGGCTAAGGATAGAAAGTTCAAGGGAAATATCCATCATGTGCATGGTGTTGGAGTGAATACTGATAAGTTTGTCAAGTTATCTGATGAAGAGAGACAGAAACTTAGAGCGGAGAAGGGATATACTGATGAATTTATTATTTTATGTACAGGTGAACTTAACAAGAATAAAAACCAAGCTACACTTATCAAGGCTATGGACGAAGTTGTTAAAAAACATCCTGAAGCTAAGTTATTATTGGCGGGAAATGGACCAGAGTATTATAACTTAGTTGAGTTAATAGAAAAGTTACACCTGGGTAATAATGTTGAGTTGCTTGGATATAGAACAGATATTCAGGATTATGTTAATATTTGTGATTTAGTTGTTTCTGCTAGTCATAGGGAAGGTCTTCCTCTTAATATTATGGAGGCTATGATTTGTGGAAAG
The DNA here is from genome assembly GCF_902468165.1 of uncultured Intestinibacter sp. Classification (NCBI taxonomy): domain Bacteria; kingdom Bacillati; phylum Bacillota; class Clostridia; order Peptostreptococcales; family Peptostreptococcaceae; genus Intestinibacter; species uncultured Intestinibacter sp. The sequence continues at coordinate 88,432 of NZ_CABQXJ010000002.1, read as the reverse complement.
CCTGTGATTGCTTCTGATAATAGGGGGCATAGGGAATTAATAAAGAATAAAGAAAATGGCATTTTAGTTAATTTAAAAGAAGAAAATTTATTTTATAAGGATATTTGTACAATTATAGAAGATGAGCAGATAAGAAATAGATTTTCTAAAAATGGATTAAAATATATAAGTTTATTCAAAGTTGAAAATGTAAAAAAAGAGTTAAGAGAAATATATAATATTTAAATTATAAAGAAAGGAATTAATATGATAAGAGTACTACAAGTTGTGACATATATGGGGCGTGGTGGACTTGAGACTATGCTTATGAATTACTATCGAAATATTGATAGAGATAAGGTTCAATTTGATTTTCTAACTCATCGTGATGAAAGATGGGATTATGATGATGAAATTGAATCACTTGGCGGCAAGATTTATCATCTTCCAAAATTAAATCCTTTCAGCAAGAATTACTTAAATGCTTTGGATAAGTTTTTTAATGAGCATAAGGAGTATCAGATTGTGCATTGTCATCAGGATTGTTTGAGTGGAGTTGTGCTGAAGGTGGCTAAGAAGAATGGGGTTAAGTTTACTATTGCCCATAGCCATAATGCCAACCAAGATAAGAATTTGAAGTACTTGATAAAATTATTTGAAAAAAGAAAAATTCCTAAATATGCAGATAAGTTGTTTGCATGTGGTAATGAAGCAGGAAGATGGATGTTTAATACTGATAATTTTGAAGTGTTAAATAATGCGATTGATACAGACTTATATACTTATAATGCAGAGAAAGCATCTAAGGTTAAAAAAGAATTTGGTATAGAAAACAAATTCGTGGTTGGTCATGTTGGACGATTTAATCCACAGAAAAATCACGAGTTTTTGATAGATGTATTTAATGAAATACAAAAGATAAAAGAAGACAGTGTATTGATGCTTGTCGGAGATGGTGATTTAAGACAAGAGATTGAGAAGAAGGTACAAGATTTGGGACTTAGTGAGAAGGTTATATTTACTGGTATTAGATCTGATGTAAATGATTTGATGCAGGGGATGGATGTGTTTTTATTTCCTTCGCTTTATGAGGGTTTAGGAATAGTATTAATAGAGGCACAAGCTGCTGGATTAAAATGTATTATTTCAGATACTATACCTAAAGATGGTATCATTACAGATGATGTTTTATCATTAAGTTTAAATCAAAGTCCAGTAATATGGGCAAATGAAGTATTGAAATATAAAGGATATAAGAGAAGTAATAATAAAGAGCTTATAGAAAAAGCAGATTATGATATAAAAAATAATGCTAAAAAATTGGAGCAATTTTACATACAAAACACAAGGGGGTAATTATGGCTATATTAACAGTTTTTACTCCGACTTATAATCGGGCATATACACTTCATAAATGTTATGAAAGTTTGAGAAAACAGACTAAAAAAGATTTTATTTGGTTGATAATAGATGACGGTTCAACTGATAATACAAAAGAATTAGTCTATAGTTGGTTAAAAAATGATAATGAATTTGAAATAAGATATGTGTATAAAGAAAATGGTGGAATGCATACTGGACACAACAAAGCTTATGAACTTATAGATACCGAGTTAAATGTATGTATAGACTCAGATGATTATATGCCAAATGATGCAGTTGAGAATATATTAAGTTTTTGGGAAGATAATCGAGATAACAATTACTCGGGAATAATAGCATTGGATATGTTTGAAAATGGAGAAATAATAGGTAAGAAGTTACCAGAACAAAAAAGTACAACATTAAGTGGATACTACTATAATGGAGGAAAAGGTGATAAGAAACTTATATATAGAACTGATATTATAAATAAATATCCAGCTTATCCAGAGTTTGAAGGAGAGAAGTTTGTTCCTTTGGATTATAAATACTTGCTTTGTGATCAAGACTATGAGTTATTGATAATGAATAAGCCTGTTTGTGTGGTTGAGTATATGGAGGATGGCTCTAGTAAGAATATGCTTAGACAGTATTATAGAAATCCGAGGGGATTTGCTTTTATGAGAAAGGTGCATATGAAGTATGATAAGGGATTTTTAAAGAAGTTTAAGACTTGTATTCATTATGTATCGAGTAGTTTTATAAGTAAGAATAGAAAGTTTTTAAAAGAAAGTCCGAAAAAAGGAATGACAGTAGTAGCAATACCATTTGGTTTTTTGCTTTACTTATGGATTAAACATAATAATAAGTAGAGAGTGTAGCATTAATATATAAATGATGGGATAAAGAGGTATATATATGAAAAGGATATTATTTGTTATTCCCAATTTAATGCATGGTGGTGCAGAAAAAGTACTTATTAATTTGGTGAATAATTTAGATGAAAATAAATATGATATAACTTTACAAACAATTTTTGATGTTGGAGTAAATAAACAATATTTAAATAAAAATATTAAATATAAATATGTATTTAAAAAGTTATTTAGGGGAAGTACAACAATTTTTAAGTTATTTTCAACAAAATTTCTATATAAATATTTAATAAAAGATGAATATGACATAGTTATTTCATACTTAGAAGGTCCTACAGCAAGAATTATAAGTGGATGTCCTTATAACAGCAAAATAGTTAATTGGATACATACAGAGATAAAAGATGAACAACAACTTTCTTTGGGATTTAGAAATAGTGATGAGGCCAAAAGGAGTTATGGTAAGTTCAATAAAATTGTATGTGTATCTGATACTGTAAAACAGATTTTTTTAGAAACATCAGGATTAAATGGAACTAATATGGATGTGCTTTATAATACAAATGAAACGGAGCAAATTCTTGAAAAGTCTAAAGAGAATGTAGATGATGTTGTTTTTGATAAGAATACAATAAACATATGTTCAGTTGGAAAGATAACAAAAGTAAAAGGATATGACAGATTAGTGAGAGTTCATAAAAAGCTTATTGATGAAGGACTAAACCATCATATATACATATTGGGAATTGGCGAAGATGAAGATAAGATTAATAAATATATCGAAGAAAATAATTTACAAGGTACATATACATTATTAGGATTTAGAGATAATCCATATAAATATGTGGAAAAATGTGATTTGTTTGTATGTTCTTCATTGAGAGAAGGATTTAGTACTGCAGTTACTGAGTCTTTGATAGTTGGAACGCCCGTAGTTAGTACATTATGTTCAGGTGCCCAAGAACTTCTTGGTTATAACAATGAATATGGTTTGGTTGTTGAAAATAGCGAAGAAGGAATTTATGAAGGAATTAAAAAACTTTTGGAGGATAGGGAATTATTGACTTATTACAGGAAGAAGGCTACGGAAAGAGGTAGTTTATTCTCGAAGGAAAAGACTGTTAAAGCTGTTGAAAATATGATTGATTCATTATAGGAGATGGATATGGAAGATTATAAGGTAAGCGTTATTGTAGCAGCATATAATATTCAAGATTATATAGTGAAATGTTTGGAGAGTATATCTAATCAAACTTATAAGAACTTGGAAGTTATTGTTGTTGATGACGGGTCAAGCGATAATACTGGAAAATTGGCTGATGAATTTGCTAAAAATGATAATAGATTTATTGTTATTCACAAGGAAAATGGTGGAGTTTCTAGTGCTAGGAATACAGGAATTGATGTTGCTAGTGGTGATTTTATAGGATTTGTTGATGGTGATGATACTATTGAAGCTGATATGTATGAAATGCTTGTTAATAATGCTATAAAGTATGATGCAGATATATCTCATTGTGGATATAAGGTTGTAGAAAAGGATAGAGAAATTCTATTTTATGATACGAAACAAATTATGATTCAGGACAGAAAAAAAGGATTGGTAGACCTTTTCGAAGGAACTATGATTGAGCCTAGTTTATGTAATAAAATATTTAAGAGGAGTATAGTTGGTGATATTAGATTAGATGAAAGTATAAAGATTAATGAAGATTTATATTTTAATGTACTTTTATTTGACAAAGCTAATAGGTCTGTTTTTGAAGATAAGGCAAAATATAATTATATGAAAAGGGAGAATTCAGCAACCACTTCTAGTTTAAATAATATTAGGAGGGTGACTGATCCTAGAAAAGTATATAAAATGATTAGAGAATTATTTAGAAATGATATTGATATATTACCTTTTGCAGAAAAAATGGATATAGGAAGAAATATAAATATATATAATCTATTAACTTTAGAAAAAGATAATTTATTTTTAAAACTAAGACGTGAAGTACGGGATTACATAAAATTAAAGTATAGGAATGTAAAAGATAATAGATTTATTGATAAAAAAATGAGATATATGATGTTTGGAATTTTATATCTACCACATATATATAGTCTTATATATAAAGTTTATTTTTATAAAAAATATATGAATTAGATATAAAAATTAATATGCAAAGCAGGTGAAATTATTGAATCAAAAAATAAGTGTAATTGTTCCAATTTACAAGGTTGAAGATTATCTACATAGATGTGTAGATAGTATTATTAATCAAACTTATACTAATTTGGAGATAATTCTTGTTGATGATGGCTCTCCTGATAACTGTCCTATGATATGTGATGAGTATGCTGAGAAGGATAACAGGATAAAGGTTATTCATAAGAAAAATGGTGGGCTGTCGGATGCTAGAAATGCAGGTCTTGATATTGCTACGGGAGAATATATTGGATTTGTAGATAGTGATGATTATATATCATTGTCTTTTTATGAAAGGTTAATGAATATAATGATAGTTACCGAATCTGATATAGTTGAATGTGGAGTTAAAAAGTTTAAAGATAGTAATGAAATATGTGATGTTAAATATGAAAACTTAAATTTTAGTACTTTTAGTACATTAGAAGCTATGCAAAATTTAATTACAAATCACATTTTATCTACAACAGTTTGGAATAAGATTTATAAGAGGGAAATTATAGATAAACTAAGGTTTAAAGTAGGAAAGACTAATGAAGATGATTTTTATACTTATTTAGCATTTGATAATGCTAGTAAAATTACAAAATTAAATGAAGAGTTATACTACTATTTACAAAGAGAAGATAGCATAATGGGAAAAAGATATAAGTTAAATCGTTTAGATGAGATAGAGGCAAAATACGAACGACTTAAATATATAGAAGAAAATTATAAAAATTTAATTTTATTAGCTAAAAAAGATGTAATGTTTGGGTGTTTATATGCCTATCAACAATTATTGAGAAATGGAAAAAAAACAGATATTAAAAAGGGACAAGTTATTTTAAATAAATATATTGACAAAATTTTATTTACAAAAGATGACTATATGAATTTAGATATTAAGAATAAAATTTGGATGAAACTTGAGAAGAAATCATTACAAGGCACTTGTAGATTGAGGAATTTTTTTAATATAGGTGTATAAGGAAAAGGAGTATATTATGAAGATTGCAATAAGAGATGATGATACATCATTTTATACAAATCCTGAAGATTTAAAAAAAGCACATGAATTTTTAGGAGATATTCCAATATCTTTATCAGTTGTTCCATTTACAGTAAAAGATCATACAGGGAATAAACCATATGGAAATATAGATGATCAATATCAAAAATATATGGGAATAGATAAAAATAAAGAATTGGTTGAATTTTTAAAGGAAAAAGTAAAAGAAGGAAAATATGAAATTCTTTTACATGGAATCAATCATGAATATAAAAAGATAGATAATGAATGGGTTCCAGAAATGCTATTTAAAGATAAAAATGAATTAATTGAGAAGGTTAGTGAAGGTAAAGATTATTTAAATAAAACATTTAATACTGATATAAAGGTATTTGTGGCACCGAGCAACGCCATAGATAAGAAAGGTATTATAGCAGTTGAAAAAAATAATTTAAACTTTTCTGGGATAATAAGACATAGAGATAGACCATTATCATTTAATTATTTTGTAAGTTATATAAAAAGATGGTCATATAGAGCATTTACTGGGTTGCAATATGGTGGAGTGTTGCATTATGGAAAACATGATGAATTAATTGCTTATCCTGTAAGTCGTTTTGAACAGTTATTAAAAGAATATGAGGGATGTAAAAAACATAATCATCCATTTGTTATATTTACTCATTATTGGGATATTCTTAGGAACAAAAATGAAAGAGATGCAGTGAAAAAAATAATTGATATTGCTATTAAGGATGGTGCGGAGCCTGTATTATTATCAGAGTGTTTTAAATAGTAAACTTTAATGCAGAATAATTATATAAAATATAGAGGATACGGTATGGAGGATATTATGAAGAAGATAATGTTAGCCTTCGGGACAAGACCAGAGGCAATAAAAATGTGTCCATTAGTAAAGGAATTAAAAAATAGAAAAAATATAGAAGTCATAGTATGTGTAACTGGACAGCATAGGCAAATGCTAGATCAAGTTTTAGAAGTATTTAATGTTATACCAGATTATGATCTTTCTATAATGAAAGAAAAGCAAACTTTATTTGATGTAACAACAAGTATATTAAATAAAATAAAAAAAGTATTGGAATTAGAAAAGCCAGATGTTGTATTGGTTCATGGTGATACATCAACAACATTCGCAACAGCTTTGGCTTGTTTTTATCTTCAAATACCTGTTGGACATGTTGAGGCAGGTCTTAGAACATATAATATTTATTCTCCATACCCAGAGGAGTTTAATAGACAAGCTGTTGGAATAGTTTCTCAATACAATTTTGCTCCAACAGAAAATTCAAAAATGAATTTACTAAGAGAAGGAAAAAAAGAAGAAAGTATTTATGTCACGGGGAATACAGCTATAGATGCTTTAAAAACTACTGTAAGAAAAGATTATACTCATCCAGAGTTAGAGTGGGCGAAAGATAGTAGATTAATAATTTTAACAGCTCATAGAAGAGAAAATTTAGGAGAACCACTTTATCAAATGTTTAGAGCTATAAAGAGGATTGTAGATAAATATGATGATGTAAAAGTTATCTATCCAATACATATGAATCCAGTAGTGAGAAAAGCAGCAAAAGAAATATTTGATGGTGAAGATAGAGTACATATTATAGAACCATTGGATGTGATTGATTTTCACAACTTCTTAGCTAATTCGTATTTAATTTTAACAGATAGTGGTGGAATACAAGAAGAAGCACCTTCATTAGGAAAACCAGTTCTTGTTATGAGGGATACTACTGAAAGACCAGAGGGAATAAAAGCTGGTACGCTTAAATTAGTAGGTACTGAAGAAGAGAATATTTACAATGAATTTGAAAAACTACTAACTGATAAAAGTGAGTATGAAAAAATGAGTAAAGCATCTAATCCTTATGGTGATGGTTATGCTTGTAAAAGAATTGCGGATATTTTAGAAAAATAATAAGGGAGAGAAATATGGCAACAGATTTGATTTCAATTGTTTTACCGATTTATAATGGTGAAAAATATATGAGGGAAAGTATTGACAGTATTATAATGCAATCTTATCAAAATTGGGAACTTATTATTGTCAATGACTGTTCAACAGATAATACTGCTGAAATAGCTAATGAGTATGTAAAAAAGGATAAAAGAATTAAGTATTATAAAAATGAAAAAAATATGAGATTACCAAGAACTTTAAATAGAGGATTCTCATTGTCAAAAGGTGATTATTTAACATGGACATCTGATGACAATTTATTTAAACAAGGTGCTTTTGAAAAGATGGTTAGTGCATTAAAAAATAATAATGCTGATTTTGTTTATGCTTCTTATGAAACTATAGATGAAAATGGAAAGTATATTGATTATGTAAAAACAAATAAAAATGGAAAATATGAAATAATAGGACATAATGTAGTAGGAGCTTGCTTTATGTATACTAGAAGAGTATATGAAACTATAGGTGAGTATGATTATAATTATACCTTAGTGGAAGATTATGATTACTGGCTTAGAATATTTGCAAAATTTAATGTTACCAATATAGAAGAAGTTTTATACTCATATAGATTCCATAGCGCAGCTTTAACAAGCACAGAAAGAGCTGATAAAATTAATAGTGTATGTGAAGAGGTAATACTTAAAAATAGACCTAGTTTCGGAAGGTTAAATGCTTTACAAAAGTATTATTTATATAGTGGTTTGCATGAATGTAGACAATTGATGTTAGAAGATAAAGATAAGTATAAAAGTAAATATAAAATATATAGTACTTATTATTTATTATTTTATAGAGTACCAAATAAGATAAAAAAGATTTTAAAAAAATAGAAAGAAAGTTGCATTAAGGGGAGATAAAATGACACAAGTAAATTTATATTATCATGGTGGAAGTGAAAATCATGGATGTGAGGCAATTATAAGATCTACAAACAAAATATTGAATATGCCGTTGAATTTATATTCAACATCACCAAAAGAGGATATTTTTTATGGTGTAGATAAAATTATGAATGTTAAAGAGGATAGAATTATTGAGGTATGTAAGCCTTCATTAAAATATTACGTATCTGCATTAAATATAAAATTATTTAATTCTACAGTAAAAAATACATTATATAGAAGACCAATGCTTTTAGAAAATATACAAAAGAATGATATATATATGTCTGTAGGCGGAGATAATTATTGTTATGCAGGAATAGAACAATTATCAGATATCAATTATATTATCAATAAAAAAGGTGCAAAAAGTGTATTATGGGGATGTTCAATAAACCCAGAAGTAATTAATGGTGATTCAATTCAAGATTTAAAACGTTATAGTATGATTATCACACGAGAATCAATAACGTATGAAGCTTTAAAGGATAAGGGAATAAATGATAATGTTTATTTATACCCAGATCCAGCATTCCAATTAGATAAACAAGATGTAATTTTACCTAAAGGATTTATAGAAAATAAAACAATAGGCATAAATCTAAGTCCTCTTATATGTGATTATGAACAAAATAGTGGACAAACTATGGCAAATTATGAGGCTTTAATAAAACATATTATAGATACAACAAATTATCAAATTGCATTAATACCACATGTTGTAAAAGGTGATAGTGATGATAGAAAACCTTTAAAAATATTATTTGAAAAATTTAAAAATACGAACAGGGTTATATTAATAAATGATGCAAATTGTATGCAATTAAAAGAATATATATCAAAATGTAAGATATTTATAGGGGCAAGGACACATGCAACTATAGCTGCTTATTCAACTTGTGTACCAACATTAGTTGTAGGATATTCAGTTAAGGCAAAAGGTATAGCTAAAGATATATTTGGAACATATGAAAACTATGTATTGCCAGTTCAATCATTAGAAAAAAAAGATGATTTAATTAAAGCATATGAATGGCTATCAAATAATGAAAAAGAAATAAGAGATCACTTAGAGGATTTTATGCCACAGTATTGTAAAAGGTCATTAGAGGCAGGTAAAAAAATTAGGGAGTTGATTAAGTAATATGGGAAGCTTTTTATTAATAATATTAATTTTATTTTCAGTATTTAGTTTTATTATATTTGCAATAGATTTATATTTCTACTTATTAGATAGGTATTGTAGATTTCATATAGGAAGATGGCAAAATGATAATGAATGGATAAAAGCCATAGAAAAAATATGTGTTAAATGGACAAAAAGAACACCTACAGTCAAGATTACAGATAATAGCAAGTTAATTGCAATAGACATGATAAATGGCAAATATAGAAGTAAAACAATACAATCTTGGCAAATAGGTGGCATATTATTAGGTCTTAAAGAAAGTAATGATAAAGATTCAAAAGAGGCAGTTGATAAGGTAATAAAAAATTTAATTAAGGAAGATGGTAATTGGAGAGTAAATCCAACAAATGTAGATTGTGGATTATTATCATATGCTATTTTAAAGAATTGTAAAGATTATAAAAAAATAAAGCCAGCAATGGATTTTTCTATATCATTAATAGAAAATAATATTTGTGAAGATGGTATGGTGGCATATCTTACAGATAAAAGTATTAATGAAAGATATATTGATACGTTAGGGTTTATTTGTCCATTTTTACAGTTATATTCTAATATATATGGATATGAAAAATTCTCAAAAATATCTTTAGAACAAATAAATCAGTATAATAAATATGGTTTATTATATGATACATACTTGCCTAATCACGCATATAATCCCCAAAATAAATTACCTTTAGGAGTATATGGTTGGGGTAGAGGTGTTGCGTGGTATGTAATTGGCCTAATTGATACATATATAGAAATGAAAGATAGTAATGAAAAATTATTACTAAAAGAAAATATAAAAAAAGTTGCTGATAGTTATATTAATTATCAGAGAGAAGATGGTGGATTTGGTAGTATTCTTCAAAATGAAAGGACTTATGATAGCTCTGCAACTGCTGTTTTAGCATATTTTTATTCAAGATGCTATGAGATATTTGAAAATGCCAAATACTTAGATGTTTCTAATAAATGTTTGCAAAAAATAAAATCAGCTACTAGAATCACAGGAAAAGTTGATTGGTGTCAAGGAGATACAAAAGGTATAGGAGTTCATTCTCAAACATTTGATATAATGCCTTTTGCACAAGGATTTACATTAAGAGCTGCATTAATTAACTTAGAAAGGAAATAATATGGCTATAAAATCAAGAACACAAAATTCAATATTAAATATCCTTACAGGATTGGGTGGATATGTAATAAATGCTGTCTTAGGTTTTGTGTGTAGAATAGTATTTATTAGATGTCTAACGGCAGAATATTTAGGTATTAGTGGACTATTTACTAATATATTAACGATGCTATCTTTAGCTGAATTAGGTATAGGAAATGCTATTGTATTTGCACTATACAAACCACTTGCTACGAATGATGAATCTAAAATTGCATCGTTAATGAGATTTTATGCAAAGGCATATAGGATAATTGGTATTGTAGTAGCTATATTTGGATTGTGTATGATTCCTTTTTTAGGAGTAGTAATTAAAGATCCACCACATATAAAAGAAAATTTATATATTATATATTTAATTTATTTATTTAATACATCTAGCTCTTATTTCTTTAGTTATAAAAGCTCTTTAATTATGGCAGATCAGCAAAATTATATAGTTACAGGGTTAAATTATATTATTACAATACTTCAAAGTATTATACAAATGATTTATTTATTTGCAACAAAAGAATATATGGGATATTTAATTATTCAAACCATAGGTACATTTTCATTTAATTTTATAATATCTCATATTGCCGATAAAAAATATCTGTATATAAAAGGAAAAAATATAAATCCATTAACTAAAGGAGAGAGTAAAGAATTAACTGGTAATATAAAAGCATTAACTATATGGAAACTAAGTGGATTATTGGTTAATAATACAGATAATATAATAATTACATATTTTAATGGATTAGCGACAGTAGGGCTTGTATCAAACTATACATTACTTTCAACAACATTAAATACATTATTAAATCAGATATTTAACGGAATTGGAGCAAGTGTTGGAAATTATAATGCAATTGAATCAAAAGAAAAAAAACTTGATATGTTTAATTTTATAAATTCAACTAATTTCTGGTTATTTGGATGGGCGACTATTGGAATAGTAGTATTATCAAGTGATATTGTAGGAATTTGTTTTGGGATGGATTATATACTACCATTTAACATTCCATGTATAATAGCACTTAATTTTTATATGATAGGAATGCAAAGTGCAGTATGGACATATAAAAATGCTATGGGTTTATTTATACAAGGAAGATATTTATTAATTGTTACGGCTATTCTAAATTTAGTATTATCAATAATTTTAGGAGATATGCTTGGATTATTTGGAATATTACTGGCTACAACTATATCTAGATTACTTACTAATACATGGTATGATCCATATGCTGTGTATAAATATGGTCTAAAAGAAAATCCAAAGCAATATTTTAAAAAATATATAAGTCTTTTTTTACTTATGATAATAACTTTGTTAGGAACTTTATTTTTATGCAGCTTTATAAATTCTACAGGTATATTAAAAGTAATAATAAAAACTATTATTTGTATTGTGTTTCCAAATACTGTTTTCCTAATGTATTTTTATAGAAAAAAAGAATTTTCTTATTTTAAAGATGTTATAAAAAGAATGATTAAATTATTTTTAAGGAGTAGATAGGGGGAAATATATATCAATGAAACATGCATATTTAATAATAGCCCATAATAACTTTTATATTTTAGAAAAACTTATAAAGTTGATTGATGATTTAAGAAATGACATTTATATTCATATAGATAAAAAGGTTAAAAATTTTGATTTTGATTATTATAAATCGATAGTAAAATTTTCAAATTTAACATTTGTAGATAGAATAAAGGTAAATTGGGGAGGCTTTAGCCAAATAAAATCAGAATTAATTTTATTTAAAGAGGCATCTAGAAAGGAATATAGTTATTATCATTTAATTTCTGGTGTAGATTTACCTATAAAAAGCCAAGAATATATACACAGTACATTAAATAACTGTCAAGTAGATTTTTTAACTCATATAAAAAAAGAATATATTCCAAATGAAGTATATCAAAGAATATCAAAGTTTTATTTATTTCAAGATAGCAATATCTCATTTATAAAATGTTTAGATAAACTATCGATTAAAATTCAAAATATTTTAAAGATAGATAGATGGAAAAATAATAATATACAATTACAGTACGGATCTAATTGGGCAAGTTTAACACATGAGAGTGTTAAATATATAATAAAAAATGAAAAATTTATATATAAAAATTTTAAATATACTTTATGTGCTGATGAAATATATAAACAAATTTTATTAGTTAATAATAGAAAGTTTAAAGATAAGTTGTACTTATATGAATATAATAATTATCACATATCCTATAATATGAGGCATATTGATTGGAGCAGGTGGAACCCATATGTGTTTTTGAGTCAAGATTATGAAGAGCTAATAAATAATAAGGCGTTTTTTGCAAGGAAGTTTGATTCTAATAAAGATAAAGATATTATAGATAGGGTTTATAAAAAGATAATGGAGGAAAAAAATGAGTGATTTAATTAGTGTAATTGTTCCTGTTTATAATGTTGATAAATATCTAGATAGATGTATTAATTCCATATTAAAACAAACTTATAGCAATTTAGAAATTCTACTTATAGACGATGGGTCAACGGATAGTAGTGGATTAATATGTGATGAATATGCATCTAAATATGAAAATATAATAGTGTATCATAAAAAAAATGGAGGAATATCTTCTGCTAGAAACTATGGTTTGGATAAAATTAATGATAATACTAAATATATTGCATTTGTCGATTCAGATGATTTTTTACATCCACAAATGTATGAAATTTTGTATGATAATTTAATTGAAAATGAATGTGATATAGCTGTTTGCAATTTAGAAAAAACAAATAGCGAAAAAATTATAGAATATATCTCTAATGATATTAAAATTTTGAAAAAAGAAGAATATATGAATCAGTATTTTGATGATTCATATAGATCTAATGTTGTTTGGAACAAGTTATATAAAAAAGAGTGCTTGTATAGAGTTAGATTCAAGGAAGGAAAAATATATGAGGATATTATTTATTCATCTGAAATAATTTGTAATGCAAAAAAAATTGTAATTAATGAATCAAAGTTATATTATTACTATCAAAGGAAGGGAAGTATATTAAATGGTGCATTAAATCCTAATGGTTGGAGGGACTTTTTTGAAGCATACGAATTTTTAGTTAAACTAGGTATTAAGATAAAAAATAAAATATTTACAGCAACAGCAGTGGAGAATTATTTAGGAGCGTTAATTAATAGAAGTAGGGATTTATATTATAAAGATAAAAATGAATATAGAAAGTATAAAAGAAAGTATAACAAAGCGATTAGTATGTATATATTTAAATTAGATAGTTGGAAGAAGATGTTGATTTATATATTGTTTTATATAAATATTAATTTATACTTATTATTTAAAACTAAAAAAACTTTAGAGATATAATAATATATTATTATATCTAAGTATAAAATAATCAATAGACGAGTAAGGATATTTAATAAAAGTTTAATTATAAGCTTAAAAAATAGATGTATAAAAAATAAATATTAAGATATTAACTTATTTTTGTTAATTATTATTTGGGGAGGATGCAATTTTGATGCGAATAAACGAAAAAAAATTGGAATTTTTAAAAAAGATTAATTTACAAAAAATAGTAATTTTCATAATGTTAAATATTATAGCATTAAATTTTATTTTAAGTACTGATGATTATATTTTTGCAAATTTAAATTTTTATAACATGTGGGAATTTATATTTAATAATAAAGGAACAAATACTTGGGATATAAAAAATGGAAGATATATAGGAAATACAATAGGAGTTTTGCTTTCAATGACCTATAAATTTGAATATCTGAAATATATAAGAGGAATATTTATGGGAAGTGGAATTTTTATGCTTATACTTTTATGTAGTGAATTATCGAACTTAGATAAAAATATAAAATTTATAATACCGACAGCACTAATATTGCTTGCTCCTGTAGAAATTTATGCTCAAGTATATTCATGGACGGCGGCTTATGTGAATTATTTGATTCCAACAATAATTTTTCTTGTAATATTATTAATATTAAGAAAATATATAAATGAAAACTATAAAATTCAAAAAAAATATATATTTTTAATTTTTATTTTGGAATTATCATGCCAATTATTTATAGAAAATGTAACAATATATTTAGTTATATTTTCATTTTCATTATGTATATTCTCATGTTATAAATATAAAGATTTATTAAATATATCAATATCACTCTTTATATCAAGTTTAATAGGCATGGGAATAATGTTTTCCTGTAAAGGATATAGGCAGATAAATTCAGACGGATATAGAAGTATTAATATAAATCACTCATCTGAAATAATACATGCTATAGTGGATAAAGGTTTAACGATGATTGATTTTATAATATTTGATAATTGCTTTTTAATATCAATATTACTAATACTATGTTTTTTAATAAGAAAACATAGTATTAGTAATAACAAAAAAAAATACTATTTTATTTTATTGATTATACCTTGTTTAATTTTTATAAGATATATGTTTAGAATAAAAGATATGAATTTATATAATTTTCCGAAATGGATAAGGATTTCTAAATGTGTATTAGTCTGCATTGTTACAATTAGTATCATATGGATATTAATAAGTACTATATGTAAATATATAGAAGATAAAAACTTACAGAAGAAATTGTATTTTTATTATACATCTATAATTGGTGTATCTGTACCATTAATAATTGTAAATCCAATATCAACAAGGTGTTTTTTTATGTGTTATATATTTTTAACTTTAATATGCGTAGACCTTATTAATTATGTAATTAAACTCAAGATTATACAATCTAAGAGGTTAAATATAATAGCAAATATTTTAGTAATATTAGTTTTAGCTAACAAATATTATATTTTTAATAATATATATAATCAATTTGAGCAAATTATATCTTATTCGAATGAAAAAATAGTTAATAAAGATACTAATCTAATATTAATACCTAAATTTAAATATCAAAAATATTTTTATTCAGACACATCGGATTTTATAGGCTTTTTATATTATCACAACACTCCAAATGATATAAAATTCAAAACAATTGATCGTGATAAGTGGGAAAAGATTGCAAATAATAAATAATTATTAAGTTAGAAATGGGGGAGATTCTATGCTTTTATCAATAATAGTACCATGCTACAACGAAGGGGAATCAATAAAATATACATACAAAGAAATAAAAAAAGTAGTCGATAATATAAAAATAAACTACGAAATAGTATTTATAAATGATGGCAGCAAGGACAATACATTAGATATATTAAAAAACATAAGTCTAAACAACCAATCAGTAAAGTACATATCATTTAGCAGAAATTTTGGCAAAGAATCAGGTATGCTAGCAGGATTAAAATATTCAACAGGTGATTGTGTTGTTATAATGGATGCGGACCTTCAACACCCACCAAAACTTATACCAGAGATGATTAAATATTATGAAGAAGGATATGATCAAGTAATAGCAAAGCGAAATCGAAAAGGTGACAATAAGTGTAGAACTTTTTTGAGTAAGTTATACTACAAAATAGTAAATAAATTGATAGATGTAGAGCTTGTCGATGGAGTAGGCGATTTTAGGCTATTGAGTAGGAAGGCTGTAAACTCTATACTGGCTATGAATGAGTATAATAGATTTTCTAAGGGTATTTTCTCTTGGATAGGTTTTAAACAGAAGGTTATAGAATATGAAAATCAATCGAGAGTAGCTGGAGAGACTAAGTGGTCGTTAAAATCTCTATTATCATATGGAATAGATGGAATTATAGCTTTTAATAATAGACCACTGAGAGTTTGTTTTTTGATAGGAAGCTTTTTAATTATGATGAGCTTGGTATATATAATATTTTTATTTATACAAATCATAATTTCGGGAATTGATGTTCCTGGTTATTTTACAACGATTGCATCGATAATGATAATTGGAGGGGTACAATTGGTGTTTATAGGTGTATTGGGAGAATATATAGGAAAGATTTATTATGAAGTTAAGAAGAGACCTCATTTTATAGTAGATGAATCAAATGTAAATCATATGGCAAATAGTAATAATTATGATAATTATGATAATTATTATGAAGAAGTTGCTTTGAGTGAAGATGTTAATGATGAAACAGGGGAGTAGATATGAGTTTAGAAGAAAAAGTAGGAGGTTTGCTAAAAGGGAATAATAAAGAGATATTCAATTATTTAGTATTTGGTGTGATTACAACTTTAGTGAACTATGTATCTTATTTTGGTGCAACGAGATTGCTGAAAATTAATTATCTTTTGGCAAATATTATTGCATGGTTTATATCTGTCGTATTTGCATATATTACGAATAAATTTTGGGTTTTTGAGGACAAGTCTCTTCAGATAAAGAAACTAGTTAAGGAAGTTTTCATGTTTTTTGCTGCTAGGGTTATGTCTGGTGGAGTGGAGACTTTGATGCTGTTTGTTTTTGTAACTCTGCTTGGATTTAATGATGGTGTTATAAAGATTATTGCTAGTGTGTTTGTTGTGATTTTTAATTATGTTGTTAGTAAGTTTTTTATTTTTAATGGGGAGAAGGAGAGTATGCAAGGGTAGAGTTAAATATTTTAGGTATTTTCTTTTTTAATATAAGGGGGGATTTTGTGAGTGAAAAAGTAATTTTTAATTTTTTTGAACCAAATACAGTAGTAAAGTCTATGTGTGATTTTTTTAATATTGAATACGAGCAAATGAAAAAATTTATTCAAGAGAATCTGGATGACACAATAGAGAATTTAGAAAATAATTTTATGGAAACTTTTAATATTAATGATCAATTTAAAGATTCTGATAATTGTTACATAAGGTTAAAACATATAACAACATGTAATGATAATTTAGAATCTATTAAAAGTTATGGTCTAAGAGATTTAGTTTTTTTATTGAAAAAAGAGGAGAGCTTTTTGAATAAATTCCTAAAAGAGAGAGAAATAAAAATTATTTATAAAGAAAAAAGAATAATTATATGTGGGAAAAGTTACAAATTAAAAATGAATTATAATATGAACGAATTAGATGACGATGAAATTGAAAGGAATTTTGAAATAATATATTCAAAATTATATAAAGATAAAGGTGAAATAGAAGCGTTTTTAAGAGGTGCTGATAATCAAATAACACAATATTCTATGGTTAGACATGCACCTGAGATATTACAAAATATAGATAATATTTTGAGAAGGTTACATAGTAGTACTAATTTAGTTTATGATTGGAGTCATATTAGTAGTTTCCAAGGATATATTTTAGAATTTGATGTACCGATATCAAAACTTTCTAATGGAAATGATTTATTAGTAAATTGTTTTTCTACATTACAGGGAAATAATAGTGAAAAATATGCAGCTATAAAGAATGGAACAGAAATAAGATTTGAAAATTTAAAAATTCAAAAGTTATAAAAAATGTTCATTGATAAAGTATGGGGAAATATATATTGTTATTATCACTTAATACTTAATATAGTAGAGTGAAAATAATTAAAATGTAGGTGATTAATATGGAAAATATTTTAGATAAGCTAAGTTCTTATAATATACTAAATAATTTATTACCAGGTGGAGTTTTCTGCTATCTAATGGATTTTCTTTTTAAAATTAATCTACTTAAAGATGATGCTATTATGAATTTATGTATATTTTATTTTATTGGTATGATTATGAGTAGAATTGGTTCAATAGTAATAGAGCCTTTATTTAAAAAGATTGGATTTATAATATTTGCTGATTATAAAGATTATATAGTTGCAAGTAAAAAAGATTTTGAGATAAAAGTTTTATCTGAAACTAATAATTTGTATAGATCTATTTTAGGGTTATTGTTTGCATTGTTAATTGTTAAGTTATACTTAATAATGATAGAACAATGTAGCTGCTTAAATAAAATTTTCCCAACTATATTTATTATATTATTATTTATTTTGTTTGCCTTTTCATATCGAAAACAAACCAAATATATAAAAAGTAGAGTAGAAAAGGTAAAGAATGAAAGGGAGGTTGTAGCAGATGAGCATAGTTAAATCATTGTCTGTAGGGGAAGGAGATATGTTTTATATAAAACATAACACTGATAATTTTACAGTAATAGATTGTTGTATTGATGAAGATATGGAAAATGATATCATAAATGAAATTAAATCAGAGTCTAAGAATAAGGGCATTAGTAGATTTATTTCTACGCATCCAGATGAAGATCATATTCAGGGTTTAAAGACTTTAAATAACAAATGGCCTATTAGCAATTTTTATTGTGTTGAGAATGAAGCAGCTAAAGAGAAACCAAGTGAATCTTTTGATGAATATTGCAAACTTAGAGACTCAGAGAAAGCATTTTATTTGTATAAAGATTGTTCAAGAAAATGGTTGAATGAAGAAGATAAAGCAAGAGGAAGTGCAGGATTAAATATACTTTGGCCTATAACTGACAATAAGGATTTTAAAGAACAATTAGAACTTGTAAAAGAAGGTAAAAGTCCTAATAATATTTCTCCTATAATTATGTATAAAGCAGATCATGTGAAGTTTCTTTGGATGGGAGATATAGAAACTACTTTACTTGAAAAAGTTAAAGATAATATAGATTTCAAGGAAGTAGATGTTTTATTTGCACCACATCATGGTAGAGAAAGTGGAAAAGTTCCTAATGATATTTTAGAGATATTGAATCCTAAAATTGTAGTTATAGGTGAAGCACCATCGGAGCATTTAAATTATTATTCAAAATATAATACTATTACTCAAAATTCAGCAGGGGATATTATTTTTGATATATATGAAAAAAGAATAGATATTTATGTTGGAAATAGTAATTATTCTGTTGATTTTTTAGAGGATAAGAACAAAGAAAAGTTTGATAATTATATAGGGAGTTTGGATTTATAGCTTTGAAATACAATTTAAATAAGCACTATTTCTTATATAGAAAATAGTATAATAGAATTTTATACTTTACGGGGAGGTATTTTTATGGAGAAAGATAAAGAAATACAACAAGCACTAAAAAAATGTAGAACAAAAGTAGATTATAAAGTTAGAAAGAAAGGCATTGAAGAATTATTTAAAATTGATTGTCCTCAACGAAAAGATGTATTAATTAATTTAGCATTACATGATAAAGTATTTGAGGTAAAAGAGTTAGCGTTTAGAAAATGTCAAAGTTTGGGGATTACATATAAAGGAAAACCTATTAGATTAGGTAAAAAGAATATAGGCTATAAAGAAAAAGACATATTAGAAGTTTTTTTGAGAGCAAAAAGAGAAGCACATTTAGAAAAATTTGATTTAGAAGTTTTTAAAAATAAATTTTTGCAAATTAATCCTGAAATGTATGATGTATTGGCATATGAAAAAAGATCAAAATTTGATGAATATTTAGAAAATAAATTCAATTCTCTTCCTAAAAAGAAAAAATAAGAGTTAAAGTACATAGAAAATATTTTTACAATAAATATTAAATAGATTATTGATATAAGTTAATGAATAGAGAATCTCTTTATTAAAAAAATTATAAAAAGGGGACCTGGTATAGATTAACTATAAATTTAAATTTTCTATGTTCCTTTCTATAGGGAGAATTTGTTTGGTAGTAAAATGGTTTTAAACCTTAATGGAGACGAGATTTAAATATATATAAAAAGGGAAAGGTTAAAAGGTGATTATATGGCAAATTATATAACATTTTTTCCAGTAGATAATGGGGATATGACACTTATTGAAACAAAAAATAAAAGATATATTATGATAGATTGTAATATCAGAGATGCTCAAAGTAATGATAAAATTTATGACTGCAATGAATATTTGCATAATAATTTACTTACTGATAATGGACAAATTTAT
This sequence comes from uncultured Intestinibacter sp., assembly GCF_902468165.1. Classification (NCBI taxonomy): domain Bacteria; kingdom Bacillati; phylum Bacillota; class Clostridia; order Peptostreptococcales; family Peptostreptococcaceae; genus Intestinibacter; species uncultured Intestinibacter sp. Next base: position 67,975 of record NZ_CABQXJ010000002.1, on the reverse strand, counting down.
TTAGATGCATTTTTCTTAACTCATTCTGATAATGATCATTGTCGTGGGATTAGAGAATATTTCAATCTATGTGAACCAGATAAACTTGATGACGATAAAATGAGGATTGATGAATTATATGTACCTGCAAAACTTATGATGGATGATGAACATTATAATGATGATGCAGATGCAATAAGAGAAGAGGCACAGAGAAGACTAGACTTATTAGGTGAAGATAAAGCTGATTTGCCTGGTAATCGTATAAAAATTGTAGGATATAGCAAAGAGTTAAAAGATTACACTAATGTTATTATTCCCGCTGGAGCAACTATTGATACTATAAATGGAGATGAAGATTATGGTGCAGAAATATTTGTATTAAGACCGGTAAAGAAAGCAAATGATGATGAGGAATCAGATGTAAATGACTGTACGGCTTCTTTTAAAATAAGTTTCGAGATTAATGGTAGTACATATGTTGCTATAATTGGTGGGGATCTAGTTTGTGATAATTGGAAAGAAGTTATTGAATTAAATCCAGATATGGAATTTGATTTATTATTGGCACCACACCACTGCTCTTGGCATGCGGTTAGTACAGAAGATACACATACAGGAAAAGCAGATTCAAATATTAAATCCTTTCTTGAAAAATCCAAAGAAAAGGCTTATATAGTTTCTTCAAGCAAAGCTATTAAGCGTGATGACGATAATCCACCAAGTTATAGAGCAAAAAATGTATATATAAAGCATTTAAAAGAGGCAGAAAGGTTTAAATGTACAGCAGAATATCCGAATGAGAACAACCCAAAACCATTAACTTTTAAAATTACTGGTCAAGGACTTTCAATTAAGTCCATTGATATGTCAACAACTCAATATAACTCTTTTACACAAAAATCATATGGTGGGAAATAATATGCAGAATACAATTTTTGAATGCTACGAATTTCATGAATTAAAGGAGTATCCTGAAAAATATATGCCGTTAATAGAATCAATAAATGAAAATTATAGTATGGATATAATAAAAATATATGAAAGTAACTTATCTGAAGGGTTATTTATTCATATTAAGCTAAAAATTTCAATACCAACAAATGGTGTATATAGAGAACTAGATGTTAATCCGAATGAGGAAATTCTAATGTATGCAAGAACAGATTATCCTTTTTCTGCACCAGCAATTTTATTTGTAAGAAATGATTTTCCTGTTGATAGAATACCACATTTGAATAATGGTGTTCCTGATAGTAATATTCAAATGATGAATCCATGTCTGTACAGGGGAGATATAAACGAATGGTTTTATGAAAATGGTCCAATGGCATTTTGTGATCGTGTTAATGATTGGTTTTCTGACTTGGTTAATGGCGAACTTATAAATGATGATGGGTTTGAAACAGTTAGATATGAAAATATATCAGGATTTGTTGAAATTGATTTTGATTATTTATTAAATATTATATCAACGTATAAACAAGATTGTGGAGATTGTGTTATAGGAATGAAAAAAAAGGGAGAGCAATGTTTTGAAGTTTTAAATTTACAATACGATAAAGGATTAGATAAAAATATTCTGCCATGTATATTTGTATTTGATAGGAAAAATGTAATAAGCGATTATATTAGTCAACCTTTTTATAAGGAAAAAGATTTAAAAAATTTTCCTTGTGAGAGTAGAATACAACATGGAATTCGTAAGATGGAGAATAAATTCTATGAGAGAAAAAAACTTGATGAATTAAAAGATATATTAATTATTATGGCAGTAAAGCGTCCAATGCAGGTAATTGGTGGATTTTCTGAGTATGAATTTATAGCAGTATTACTATCGTATAAATTAAAATCTTCCGCAGATATTAAAAATTGTCTTGTTCAAAAAGTTGTAACAATTCAATCTTTAAATAAGCAAATGACTGAGAGGTTGTCTGGCACAGAGAATATTTCAAAGAGACCAATTAATATATTAGGGTGTGGGGCATTAGGCTCTAAGATTTCTATGAATTTAGCACGTATGGGATATACAGAGCAACATCTTTATGATAAAGATATTATTTTACCACATAATTTAGTAAGGCATTATGTAAGTAAAAGGGCTGCTATAGGTTTTCCAAAAGCTCGTATTATGAAAATTGAAATGGACTGTATGTTTACTAATAATAGTTCAAGTCATTTTGAAAATATATTTGATATAGATATACTGCCAGAGGGTATTACGGTTGATTGTACTGCTTCAAAAAGAAGTTTATTTTGGTCTTTATCAAGAGAAATTATAAAATCACCAATGCTAAGAACAGAAATATACTTAGGAGGAAAGATGGGACTTTCTTTGTTTGAAGGTAAAAATAGAAATCCTGATGTATATGATATGCAAGTATCTTTATATTTGAAAGCATTGGAAGAAGATATTATTTCAAACTGGCTTACATATAAACAACCAGAGGATATGAGATATCATATAGGATTTGGTTGTAGTTCTGATACTATGATTTTAGATGATGCAACAATAAGCAATCATGCAAGTGTAGTTCCACATCTGATTAATAAATATCAAGAAAGAGAAAAAGGGATTGCATGTATAAATATTTTTGACTTTGATAATTTGACAAATAACCGACTATATATTTATGAAATAGAACCAATGGTGTTCTTACCATTAGTAGATGGATGGTCTATTCATATTAAACATTCACTTTATCAAAAAATTCAAGAATATTCAAAGGAAGGACTAGAAAATTCAGGAATATGGATTGGATGTATAGAAAAACGAATTAAACGAATTACTGTAATAGATACATTTATTCCTAAAGATAATAAAAGAGAGACTAATACTGTAGTGATGGGAAAAGAAGGAGTAAAAGAATATATAAGAAGTTTAAATGAAAGAACAAATGGTCATCTGAGATATATTGGGGAATGGCATACACATACTTCTGGGAATGCATCACCAAGCAAAAGAGATATAAAAACTTTTGAAGAAACAAAAGTTAGTACAGATATGTTTTTAATGACAATTATATCACCTACAAATACGCAGAACTATATTATTAAAGGGAAAAAACAATGAATATAAAAGATTATAGAGAAAATGAATTGAAAATTTTTGTTATAGCAAATATTTTGGTAGTTTTATGCTTGATAGGAACGATTACTTTTGATGGAGTAATAGAAGAAAATAGCTATATGAAATTGATTATTACAATTATAAATTCTGGACTGTTTTCAAGTATTATCTATGCAATGGTCATAGTTTGTGATTGTATGATCTCAAATCATATTAAAAAGATAATTGTTTTTTTGTGGAGTCCGATGCCAGGAGAGACGATTTTTACTGATATAAAAGATAAGACTAAAGATTTACGTTTTACAACATATGATGTAATTAAAGCATATAGTGAAATTTATGATAATATGCCATCAGAGAAAAAATCTCGTAGGCAATATGAAAATAGTAAATGGTATAAATTATTGCGACAACATGAATCAGAAAAAAAGGTTTTGATTGCACACAGAGATTATTTAATGTGCCGTGATATGTCTACAACGACAATTCTGATGATAATAGTATATATTATTCTTTCTATGGTAATGAAATTAATTACATTTGATAAGAAAGCAATTATATATTTACTGGCAGTATATATAGTATGTATGAGAGCTACAAGGGTTAAATCTAAAAGATTTGTAAAAACAGTTATTGCATGTGATATTAGTCCCAAAAAAGAAAATAGTGAGAATGTAAACTGATTGCAAATTGAGTAAATATATACCAAAATAGGTTTAACAAAGATATTTAAAATTATAAATATGCATGTAAACATCAAAATAAGAGTACTGAAAAATAGAATAAAAAACTATTTTGAAGTACTCTTTTTTATATTCATTTAGCTTATTTTTTAAAGGATAATCACCCTCCCAAAAGAATAAAATAAATAAAAACAAAAAAGGGGGAAACAAAATGAAAAAACTAATCCTAGCAACACTACTAATCACAACTCTACTAATCACCGCCTGCTCCAACACCACACCACAAGACGAGAACATGTACTACGCAATATACGATTCAATATACAAAGTAGACACAAACACCAAAAAATCATCACTATTATACAGCAAAAAGGGCTCGATATTTGATGACAACTTCATCATCCAAGGTGACTGGCTCTATGGTGTGATAGACACTGAGGGGGGATTATGCGATTATATATCCCCATATATTTTCAAAATTCGCACTAATGGTGAGGATTTTCAGATGTTGGCAGATGGAATAGATTTCACTATTTATGATGGAAATATATATTATATGAAGCAGGAGTTCAGCGAGGATCAGGGGTATTTTAAGAGTGGAATTTATAAGATGTCTTTGGATGGGGAGGATGAGGAATGTATAACGGATTCAAAGACAATCGAGGAGTTTACCGTTTACAAGTCAAGGATTTATTATGTCAATTATGTTAATGACATTTATTATTTGGAGAGTATGGATATGGCTGGTGGGCCAGAAGAAATTATATGTAGCGGGGATGTTGATTCTTGGATGAATTGTTTGCAGGGGGATTCTAATTATATATATTTTAATGATGATGGAAATATATATAAGGTTGATATAACTTCTGGTGAAAAATCAACAGTTTTGGAAGGTGCTGATATGCAGGGGATTTCTCCGGGATATATTTATTACACAGATGATTCTGGTCTTTATAGAATGAGTTTTAGTGATGGATCCGAGGAATGTATAATGAGTGGCAATTCGATGTGGTACATCAGGATAAATGGAGATTATATGATTATAACTGGGAATTATTTTAATGAAAAGAATTATGATGAAAATACAGCGAAGTATCTTTGTAGGTTAAATAGGGATGGAATGACTGTTATTAAGAAGTATTTTTGTCAGTAGTATAAAAAAAATAAAAATGTCGCCTATTTTGTCGTTCACTTTTCGTTATTTATATACTACTATATAAACAAATTATATAAATAAGGAGAGGGAGAATGCAAAAAAAGAATTTTTTAAAAGAAAAAAGGGAGCTAACGGGTATATCACAGGAGCAATTAGCTGAGAAAATTGATGTTTCTGTAAGAACAGTACAAAGGATAGAAGCTGAAAGTGAACTTGTTAACAGAAAAAATGCTATAAATGCGTACAAAGCAATGGGAATTTTAAGAGAGGAAGAAATTTTTGAATTTAAGAATAAAGGGGCATCTAAAGATGTTAAAAATGTATTAGAAAAATTGGGAATTCAGAAAGGTGAAGACTTACTCCATAAGCTAGATAAAAAGTTATTATTGGCATCTAATTATGAGAAAGACGAAGATTTTGATAAGGCAATGAGTATATATAAAAGTTTTGAAGATATATTGCCTTGTGAATATATATTTTTAAGATATGCTAATATATATTTAAATATGGAGATTTGTGAAATGGCTTTAGAGTATAGTCAAAAAGTATTAGATGAAGATAAGACTAATTATGAGGCATTAATAATAAAGGGTATTAGTTTGGCAAAGATGGAAGAATATGATGAGGCTATAATGGTATTTAAGGAAGCTGAAGCAGTTGATAAAACAGAGGAGGTTTATTATAATTTAGGGGTTTGTTGTCACTTTGCTGAGAAAATTGAGGATGCAATAGAATATTATAAAAAATCTTTAGATTTAAATTGCAATTTGGCAGAATCATATTTAAATATGGGTGTGTGTTATTTTTATAAATTTATATATCCTGGATCTGGTGAAAACAAAGAAATTATGTATTCTGAATCTGATGAAAACAAAGAAAACTGTTTAAAATATTTGGACAAGGCGATAGAATTATATCCAATAATGTATCAAGCATATGCTCAGAAAGCAGAACTGTATAAATTTATTGGAGAAGATGACAAAGCAAAATATAATTTTGAAAAATGCTTACAGTTAAATCCAAATCATGATAATGCATTATTAGGGCTGGGAATGCTCTTAATTAAAAGTGGTGACAATGAAAAAGGTGAGGAGTATGTAGGTAAAGCTATAGAGAGTATTTTATATAATAGGAGATATAAAAAATCTATGCTCATAGGCGGTTTGGCTATAAGCGATGGTCAAAATGAATTAATTTATCCAACTATCGGCAAGGTGTGCAAAAACAAAATTGAGTTTGATTATATTGTTAATAAAATAAAATCATCTGTGGAATTATTTAATTTTTCGTATAGACCGATATATATTGATTTTAATAAGAGTATTAGTGTTAATGTTATGGAGCAACAAGATGATATATTGATAGAGATAAATTTTGGCGGATATACATTAAAGGGAACAGCAGATAAAGGAAATGGTTGTTTTAATGAATTCATAGAATTATATAATAATTTTGGACAATTTAGAATTCAGATTGAATCTGAAGAACAAATATTTATTATAGATTCATTAAAGGATATTAATTTTATTTCTTATAGATAGAGTAAATAGATTAAATGTAATAAAAAAGAAAGTAATAATGGTTGTAGTTTAGATATAGTTGTGATTGTAATGAATAGTTTATGGGGGATTAGTTATGAAGATAGTTAATACTTTAGCAAAACTTATAGAATTGATAATTACAAAATGTGGATTAATTACGCCGAAGCAATTTGAAGAGTTGATGTCTAAAGTCAGCAAGGAACAAAGTTATGTAGTCGGTGAGTACACTATGAGAAATATATTAATAACTTGTTTCTTATTTGGAGGCTCTTATTTATATGTGCCAACTTTAACAACAGTATACAAATGGGTGAGAGATGCTGAAATTTACAGATTATACAAAGTGGGCAACAGTACAAAAGACCTAGCGCTTATGTCTAATATAAATAGAAGAAGAGTCTATCAAATAATCAATATTGTCCTCACACTTAAGTATATACGAAAAATCATATATAATCAATATCGAGAAAGTATAGGACAAATAATTACACAATTATATAAATATAAAGATGTGAAAAGAATATAAGTGAACTTGATGACCGATCATATACATATGTTGGTAAGCATACCACCCAAAATAAGTCTATTCAGTTTCATGGGTTATTTTTGTATGTACACATAAGTCCATATCCGCTGCAAAAACAGTAAATTGCTACACAACAGTCCCCGAACAAGGCTAGGTAATAAACTAGTGGAACACCTTTAATTATGATCAGTGGTGTGAATAAGCCCTGATAATCTTTTGTGTAGAATAAATGTAGAAGTAGCATGAATAGTATGGCTACTCCTTTTGTTATTGATACTTGTTTTTTTGTTAATTCCATAAAATTTCCCTCCGTACTTATATGAATGTATCATAATAATAGTATACATTTTAATAGGTATATATGCTATATTATGTAGGATTATAGATATTCCCCAGACAAAATGTTGAGAATAGTTAAAAAACGAATTATAATCTTGTTAACAAAAAAATATATGGGGGAGTAAAAACAAATGAAGAAAAGATTAATTATTTTAATGGTATTGATTCTAGGAATGATGGTTGTAGGTTGTAACAAAGCAGAGTCAGGGGGTATAAGTCAAGAATATAAAGATGCTATGTCTAAAGGGAAATCAAATGTTATAGAGGAGGAATATGACAAAGCTATTGATTATTTTAAATTGGCATTGGAATCTAAAAAAGATGATACGGAAGCAAAAAATTTAATTGAGCAGCTGAGTTTATTAGTAGAAGCTAAGGATTCAGAGGAAGATGGAGCATATTTTCTTCAGATAGAAAAAATAGATAAGATTAATGACATAAAAACTGAAACTGATGTAGTTAAAGATAAGGATAATGAGTATAACAAAATAGTATTAAAAAATATAGATGATTCGATTGATTCTTTTGAAGAGGAAATTAATGATGGTAAGTATAAGAGTGCGCAAAAGGATCTTGAAGATACTATAGAAGAATGTAAAAAAAGTGAGAGTCTTAAGGAGCAGCTGGATAAATGTAATGAGCTTTTGAAAATTTGTAAAGAAAAGAAAAAAGAAGCAGAAGAACAAGTGGCTAGCAATAGTAATTCAAATGCAAGTAGTAACAAATCATCAGATGAAAAGAATAGCAATAAAGTTTGGTGTTATGGTATGGGACATCCTGGACATTATGTAGATAAAGAAAATGCTATTTTAAATTATGGTGTAACAGGAAGTCTTTGTGATGGTTGTATGCGAGAAAACGATTAGGTAGTACAGGAACTTATGAAGATTGTCCTGTTTGTGGAAATACTTGTGCAGTTTCACGATATACAGGAAAGTGTCAATATTGTGGAGAGAAGATTTATCCTGCTGTGAAGAAGATTTATGATGATGGAACTGTTATACTTGAAGACGGAAGTACATTGTAAAATAAATAAAAACTAAAATGCCATGATAAATGGAAAATTAAGTGTAGTAAAAGTGGAACAGAAAAAAGGTATATAATTTCCCATAATCAAAAAAATACCACAAAAAAAAGGAAAAAACTCTATTCATGTAGAATTGTAGAATGTAGTCTGAAAACGAACAAGGAGGCATTCCATGAAAATAACATTATCACAAGGAATATTAGTAAACGAAAGAAGCAAAGAAATAGATGAATTTGCGAATATTGTCAAAACAATCGAGAGTGATGTAATCCCTCACAAAGGGGATTTTATAAGCGACAGTTTATACGGCGAGTTTAATATTTACGAGTATGAAGTTACTGATGTTGTAATAAGTTATACGGATAATTGCTGTCAAGTGGATTTGGAACCTATGATTGTGGGAAGTAAGGAATTAGTACAAAGATATAAAGATGAAATTGCTCCATGGCACGGTTGGGAGTAAATTAAAAAGGCTAGAATAAAGGTTCTAGTCTTTTTTACTTTTTGGGAGGAACAAAGTGAATTTTAAGTAACGGACGAAGTCGTTGACGTTATGAACGCCGTGAATTTTAAGTAACGTACGAAGTCATTGACGTTATGAACGCAGTGAATTTTAAGTAACATACGAAGTCGTTGACGTTATGAACGCCGTGAATTTTAAGTAACGTACGAAGTCGTTGACGTTATGAACGCAGTGAATTTTAAATTTAAAAACGCGTGCATAAATATATGAAACCTATGCAAAATATGAGCAAGATATGAAGTTATGAATTTTAAAAATAGAAATCATAAAGTTAATTTTAAGATATTGAAAGGAAGGATTGTTATGACTAAGGAAGAAATGATACAGGATCTTGTAGAATATTGCGAGCAAGATGAGGACGAGCTGGCGGATTATTCTGAGGATGAGTTAGAGGAAATTTGGGAAACTAGGGAGGAAATTATTCAGGAGCTTATCGAGGATTTTAATCAATATGAGGATGAACTTCGACAATATTCTAAGAGCGAGCTTATTGAGTTGCGTGAGGAACTCGATGATATGAAGGATTTGTTATATCCAAACGGGTATGATGAGGATGATGAAGACTTTGAATATGACGGGTTTGACGATGATTATGAATAAGGAGGCATAAGTCATGTTGTTGGAGTTTTCGTGTAGCAATTTTAAGTCCATTAAGGAAAAGGTCACTTTTTCGGCTATTGCGACGGATAATATCAAAAATGAAAAATACTTAAAGAAATTTGACGATTTTAGGGTTTTGCATACTTCTGTGATTTATGGACCAAATGGTGCAGGAAAGAGCAATATTTTTAAAGGTATTGGATTTATGAGGGAGTTGGTTATTAAAAGTAGAGAAAATAGACCTGGTGAAGTGTTGAAACAACCTACTCACAAGATGGCTCATGATAAAAAAAGCGAGTTTAATATGCAATATATAATAAATGATATTAGATATGCTTATGGATTTGTGTTAAAAGATAATTTGGTGGATGAGGAATATTTATATTATTTTGAGGATAAAAATGCTATGAATGTTTTTGAAAGAGAGGAAGGAGAAGTCTGTCTTGGTGAAAAATTTGAAGAAAATAAGGTATTGTTAGAGATAATCGAAAATGAAATTGGAGATAATAAACTATTGTTGTCGTGCATTGGTGATAAAAGTGATATTTTTGAGATAAATAATGCATTTTTGTTTTTTAAAGAATATCTTGTCATACAAAATAGCGATGTAAAGACTGAAAGAAAAAACTGTATTAAGGTTATGATAGAAAATGAGAAGATGAGGGAGTTGATTATCTCTGTTTTTCGCGATTTTGATAGTGATATAAAGGATATTAAAATTGAAAATGCAGGAGAAAATTTAGACGATAAAGATATAAGAATAAAATTCGTTTACGACGAGTTTGAAACTGATTTGTATAAAGAGGAGTCGACGGGAATCAACAAATTATTTGACCTTGTGTTACCTATTGTAGAGAGCTTTATAAATGGAAAGGTGATGATTGTGGATGAAATCGAATTAAACCTTCACCGCAATATTTCTTATAAAATTATAAAATTGTTTAACACCCATCTTCCAAATAACTCTGCCCAACTTATTTTCACAAGCCACGATATAAGTTTGCTTAGCTTAAATTTATTCCGAAATGATCAGATTTGGTTTGCACAATTGGGAAAAGACAGGGCAACGGAGTTGTATTCTCTTGTCGAAATTAAAAATATTAGGGCTGATGAAAACATCGCCAAGGGGTACATAATGGGAAGATTTGGCGCTGTTCCTAGTTTTAAAAACGATGGTGGTGTTGGATGATGAAATTGGATAAACATCGCGATTTAGATTTATCTAAAAGAAAGTCAAATACAAGGGATAAAGTACAACCCGAAGTTATAAAATTCGACTTGGCTGAAATTAAAAAGCACTTTGAAGATAGCATAAAAGATATCGAGGAGCAGTTTAATACTATTGACTTGTTGGAGAGTAAGGATAAGGAAAAAATAGATTATATCCTACGTTCCCAGATTGTGTTTTTAGGTGGTTCACTCGACTTTTATTTTCATGAAATTACTCAATTCGGCATAATGCAGATGTATGACGAAATATGGCAAGAGACAAAACCTTATAAAAATATAAATATCAAACTTGGAACGATTTTAGATGTATTAAAAGGAGAGCAAGACGATTCATGGTTTATTGAATTTATAAACTATGAATACAGCAAAATCTCGCTGATTTCCTACGATTCAATCGAAAAAGCGATGAATATGATCGGGCTGCATATGTACCAAATTGCAAACAAAATCTACAACTATGAAATAGACAGAAAGGAAAGAGTAACAAAGCTAAAAGAAAGGATGAACCGACTTTGTGAAAGACGAAACTCCATCGCCCACCAGTTTGATATGTTTCACGAAAATGCAGAAAAAAAGCCTATTCACATCAACACAGTAAGGGAATTTATTGAAAATGCGAAGGAGATTGTCGACGTTGTGAATGAGCTTATGCTGGAACATGATATTGTTAAAAGGTAGAGTGTGTGGGTATGATAATTAAAAGATAAATCGTGCTCAACCATTGGACAGCAAATAGTTGAGCATGAAACTTTGAGTACAAATAGGTTAGATCTAACGGATTAGTTGCAATATGATTCTAATAAACTACTTTCTGAAATATAAGATTATGATAGACAATAGTATTCTATTAAACTGAACTCTGATAAAAAATCCCACTAAAGATAGTATAAATATTTCAAGTGGGATTTTATTATGCAATAATTTATTTAACTATATTTTTTAATATTTCATAGTTATTATGATAAAATATCAAGATTTTAATTTATATATATTTGTATGATGAAGTTTACAAAGAAATTTACTGTAAAAATTTAAAAAAATATGATGTTATGACAATATTGGAGAATTTGAAGGCAGGAGGAGTTTACATAGTAGATAATTTTTATTAGCTTAAGAATTACAATACTATTTGTTTGATATATTACTCTTACTAGAATTACTTATTAGATTATTGTTGTGATTTACAACATAACATATTTCGTTTGTTGGAATAAGTTGATAAATTGTGCTATTAAAGTCGATAGCAGAATGGGTGAGATATAGAATTAGCGACCTTCTGTTTTTTATGTTTGTGTTAAACATATTTTTGTCGTAATTTATAAAATTTACGTTTTTGTAACTAAAAAGTAGAGAAAATAAACAAGGAATAACTTGAAAAATATCGAATATATTTATAGTGGTAGGAGCTATTAAATGATATAGATTAAAAGCGGTTATAGGCTCGATTGAAATTAAATAAAATGTGATTTTTTTAAAAATATTATTTTTTATGTAAATACAATTAAAAATATAACCGAAAATTGGTGATTTTTTGATAAAAATAGTTTGATTTGAGATGTAATTTATTGATATTCGCTTACTAAAGTGATATCATTATAAATAAAGAATTAAATGGAAATAAATGTAAAAGGTTAAAGTGATATCAGATTTAAACAATATCAGCAAGAGTTATACTTTAAGGGATATTTTAATTAAGGTAATAAGGTAGTTGTCTACTTTATTATATATAATGATGATGCGATATCTAAAATATGTGAGGTTTAATATTTGATACGTTTTAATTGTATCGAGTATTTTAGATATAGATATAATCTCATCATTTCTCAAAACTGTTTCAATACATTCATTTGTATATGAAACTAATATATCTTTGAACTTGTCATTGAAAGTACTTTAAATTGTGGGGGAATTTGATATACAGCTAGATATCATTTCTATTAAACTTCCTATCTATTTCCATCCAACTAGATTAGAGATTATGTCCACAATTTCAAGATACGTGGCGAGTTCACAGGAATAAATGTGTTACGCGGCATTTATTTTGGTGGATATATTAGCGTATAAAATCTAGAAAGGAGAAGAAAAATGGGAGTTAAAAAATTTATTAAAAAATCGGTGGCATTTGTTGCAGCTGCTGCAATGGCGTTGACCATGGTGGTTGCTCCGGTTGGGGCTGGTGCAGCTACTTCTTATGCTGAAGAAACCGGAAGCGATAGTGGTCTAAACCTAAATAAGTCTGTAGAGTTACAAAATGATGGTACTTATAAGATTACATTAAATGCTTATGCTACAGGAGAATATACTACTGTTACTGAAAAAAGTGGAGTTCCACTTGATATAGTTTTAGTATTAGACCAATCTGGTAGTATGAAAAATGATGTATCTTCATTAAGAACTGCAGTTACTAATTTTGTAACTAATATAAGTAATAACGCAAAGGAATATAATGTAGATCATAGAATAGCGCTTGTTGGTTATGCATCTAGATATGATAGTAATAGTAAATGGGCAAATACAGGTTTATTTATTAATGGTAGTTTATATAATTATCAAAAAGCTGGAAGTAGTACTCAAACTTCTAGATTAACTGCTCAAAATTATAAAGATGCATTAGTAAGTGTAAATAATAGTGATGGAAGTATAACAAATAGTATAACAACTGCTATTAGTAATATTGGTGCTAATGGTGCTACTTATACTAACTACGGTTTGGAAATGGCTAATGGAGTATTTGAAAATAATCCAATAGCATCTGATAGTAATCGTAAAAGAATTGTGGTAGTATTTACAGATGGTCAACCAGGACAATCTGAATATGAGTCTGGTATAGCAGGTTTTGCAGTAAATGAAGCTTATAAAACAAAAAATACTTACGGAGCTACTGTTTATTCAGTTGGATTTTATAATAGTGCTAGTACAAATGTAACTAATTTTATGAATTATATTTCATCTAACTATCCAGGTGCTCAAGCTGAGCTTGAAGAACATGAAGATAGGTTTTGGGGTACTTACTACACAGCAAGCTTTACGCCAGGAGATAAAACAGGTACTAAATATTATATGCAAGCTACTAACCAGACAGAATTAAGCAAAATTTTTACAAATATATCTAAAGATATAGAAACTCCAAGTACATCAGTAAAATTAGATGCAAATGCAGTTACGAGAGATATTATAACTGATAAATTAGATATATCAGATAATACAAAAGTGACAGCATATACTGAAGACTACAAAGGTAGCGATACATGGGAAAAGAGTGCTACACAAGTAGCTTTGACTACAAGCATAGATACACCTACAAAAGCAGTTGACGTAACAGGATTTGATTATGCAGCTAATTTTGTAGATAAAACAAAAGCTAAAGGTCAAAGATTAGTTGTTGAAATTACAGGACTTACAGCAACTCAAGCTGGTGACAGTATGATAACTAATGTTACAGATAAATCTGGAGTATATGCAACTAAAGATACAGAAAATCCATCTGAAGTATTTAATGAATGTTCAATATCTATACCAAGTAAGAGTTATGTATTAGACTATGGTAAAACAGTAACAACTGCTGCAAAAGATTATGGAGTAAGTACTGTTTCTATAGCTAATACAGGTAAACCATCACCATATAATGTTAATCTTACTGGAGATTATGGTACATTTGCTATATCTGATAATGGAGATTTAGATTATACACCTGGTAAAATCAATTGGGATGGAATTGATACAGGATATGTATTTGGTGCAAAATCAGATAATAGTGGAGAATATAAATGGGAAGAAGTAAACTTCATGCCTGCTAGTTCAGTTTATTATGAAGATGACTTTGGTACAGATGCTAATACAGATTCAAATATAGCAATAGTTTGGTCATCAAATGGATGGACAAAAGAAACATCTACAGATCAAACTAAAGGAAACCAATCTTCAGCTAATGAAAAATACGGATGGGATGATGTATATTCAGACGATGCATTATACAGCAATGGATCTACACACAAAACATCTCAAAAAGGAGCTACAGCTACATTTACATTTACTGGAACAGGTGTAGACATCTATAGTAGAACAGATAACTTTGTAGGTAAGGCTTATGCAAAACTTTCAGGTACTACTAAAGCAAATCAAGATGTTACAGTAAATAAAGGTTTAATAGTTGATAATAATTCATCATCTGGAACATATTATCAAATACCAACATTATCTTTTGATAATTTAGAATATGGAACATATACTGTTAAGGTAACTGTAATGGCAGAATCTACAGAAAATGCTACTTATTATTTAGATGGTATACGTGTATATAACCCATTAGGTACAGTGAATGCTAATTCTACTGCTGGCAAAGCATATGAAGAAGCTAATGAATCTAATGCTCAATATATACAACTTAGAAAAGATTTAATTGATAATGCAGTTACAACATCTATAGATTCATCAATGACAGGTTCTGTATTTATAGATAAAACAGAAGATGGTCAAACTGGACAAAGTACAACTTCAATAGGAACATATAAAGATTATGGTCCAAAAAATGAAGTTTATCTTGCTAAGGGTCAAGGTGTAGCATTTAATATATCAGGTTATGCTTCAAGTAAAAATAAAGTATTTGTAGGTTTAAAAGCTCCATCAGGAGAATCTACAACTGCAGAAATTACAGCAGGTAAAGATAAAGTTGAAGAAACAATAGCTTCTGCTTCTGATTTATATTATGAAGTTACACCAGATGAAAATGGAAATGTAGTAATTAAAAATACAGGAAATAAATTATTATCTGTAACTAAAGTTAAAATAACTACTTCTAATAAAGTGGCAAATGTTCAAACATATTCATTAAGAGCTACTCCAGCATTAATGTCTTATGCAGAAGAATTTGATACATTATCTGTAGTAGAAAATAATGATACTGAAGAAGATAGTAATGATAATACACTTGATAAAGATGATGTAGTAATTGATAATCCTACTGAAAATGATAGCGAAGAAACTAATACACCTAGTTCTTTCTGGCAAGAGATAGTTAATTCTTTAAATAAATGGTTCAATAGATAATTATAGGAGGTGTTTAAATGAAGAAGAAATATAGTAAGCCTGGAATAATTATTGAGGATTTTAGATTATCACAAAATATAGCATCTTGTGGTGCGGCACATCAAAGTAGTTGGGGATCACCAAATCATTGGACTAAAGCTACTTGCGGATGGCAAGTTATTGAAGGAGTTATAGCTTGGACTGAAGCTAGTGGAGTTTGCAATGATTATTATGGAGAAAATGACAGTATAGGAGGAGTTTGTTATAATAATCCAGAATGCGGAACTACTATTTTTAGTTCTTAATATTTAAATATAAAATAAAGTAAGTATATGGTCATGTCATCTGACATGACCATATTGACATATAGGGGAAAAATGAAAAATTATAATTATTATTTTAATATTACAGATATATTAATACATGTACAAATACCTTTTAAGATTACTATACAAAAAGAAAGTAGTAATTTTATTAGTAGTATACAAGGTGATGACGTTTTAGTTAAATTTATAGAAATTAATAAGTCTATAGATAAAAAAGGACAAATTGTTTATAAAGATAGTATTAACATTTATAGTATAGACGGAAAATTTATTTATGAATTTTGTCCAGGACCTGGTATAGAGCCTTATGCTTGGTTTATAGCAATAGATGAATTTAATTTTGAGCTTAGATATTTGAAAGGAAAAGAAAGTTACTTTGAATATTCAAGAAATATAATGGAAGTTATTGATATAGTTAATCTTATGAATAAAAAAAATGCTTTTTTACTTCATAGTTCATTTATCCGATGGAATGGTAAAGCAATATTGTTTTCAGCACCATCAGGCACTGGAAAATCAACACAAGCAGAATTATGGGAAAAGTATGAAGATGCAGACATAATAAATGGGGATAAAGCTGGAGTTAGAAAGCTTGAAGATGGATGGATGGCATATGGGCTTCCATTTGCAGGATCATCGGATATATTTCGAAATGAAAAAGCTCCAATTTCACATATTATAGTACTTAGACAAGGCAAAGAAAATAAACTACACAGACTTTCGCTAAGAGAAGCATTTATAAAAATATACAGTGAAACAACCCTTCATACTTGGGATGAAGAGTTTCAAAATAATATAATAAATATGATTACTAATTTGGTACAAAATGTATCTATTTATCAATACGAATGTTTACCAGATAAAAGTGCTGTGGACTTTCTAAAAGAAAATATTATAAAAGATGATAATCTAGAAAAAATTTATAAAGATTAGATAATAATTAATTTTAAAATAAAAATATAAATCTAAAGAGGGGTAAAATGAAACAGAGATTAATAGAACCTAGATTAGTAGAATACCTTCACAGAAAGGCATCAATCACAAAAACACCAATAAGTGGCACATTCGAACTTTCGCCACTATGCAACATGGACTGCAGAATGTGCTATATAAAAATATCAAAGGAAAAGCAAGAAAGCATAGCAAGACTTAGAACAAATGAAGAATGGATAGAACTTGCTCAAAAGGCGAAGGACAAGGGGATGTTGTTCCTGCTTTTGACAGGGGGAGAGCCGTTTTTAGTAAAAGATTTTAAAGAGCTTTACATAGAACTTCACAAGATGGGATTTTGCATATCTATCAATTCTAACGGAACTATGATAGATGAAGAAGTGATTGAGTGGTTAAAACACTATCCACCTATGCGAATTAATATGACGCTTTATGGGGCTAGTGATGAGACTTATGGCAGACTTTGTAACAATCCAAATGGATTTACTCAAGTTACAAAGGCGCTATCTTTATTAAAGGAAAACAACATACAAGTTAAGTTAAATTGCAGTGTTACGCCTTATAATAAAGACGATTTGAAACAAATGATTGATTTTGCACAGGAGCATGATTTAGTTATTCAGGCGACTTCTTATATGTTCCCACCGCTTAGAAAAGACGAGACAAAAATCGGCCAAAACGACAGATTTACAGCACAAGATGCGGCGCTTTATGGGGCGTATATCAGTGCATATAGCAATGGTTTTGATAGATTTAAAGAATATATCGAATCTGGTCAGCTTGCACTTTATGATGCTGATGATGATTGTGGCGTTGTGGAAGGCGACCATATGCGTTGTCGTGCGGGCATCACGAGCTTTTGGATGACTTGGGAAGGAAAGTTGTTACCTTGTGGGATGATTCCAGACAAGGGGCTTGATCCTTGGGAAGTTGGTTTTGATGCTGCTTGGGAAAATGCAAAAAACATAGTCAGCGAAATTAAACTTCCTGTTAAATGTGCAGGTTGTGGGAAAAAGGATGAGTGCAAGGCGTGTGCAGCTATGGTTTACACAGAAACAGGAACTTACGACAAAGTTCCACAATATAGATGTGAGATGACTCATTGTTATCCAGATGCGTGCAAAAAAGTTTTGAAGGAATTAGAAGGACAATTGTAGAATAATTAATAGAGTTGTCGATTAAGCGCAATTGATTTGACAATAATTAATACAGTAAAAATTAATTTTGGGGGCGATTAAATTGAGTAATAACAAAAAAATAAACGGGATAATTATTGGATTAATTGTTCTGTTAATAGTTATGATATCAGTTAAATCAGGAAAGGTAAATGTAGCTAGTATTATAAATCCATCGAATAAGACAGAGGATAGCTCAGAATCTGGAAGTAATGGAACTTCGGGTGGAAATGGCGATTCTGCAGTAGATGGTACGAATAGTGAAAATGGAGGAGATGACCAAAATAATGCTGGAGGCGAAAACGGCGAGGATTCAGATTCTCCCACAGGTGGTTCGGGTGGAGAAAATGGTTCTGCAAACGGAGGCTCTGGCTCAAATTCAAATGGAAACTCTTCGAATACTGGCTCAAAAGACGGAAGTATAACTGATTTTGGCAATACAAAAGAAAAAGTTACATCTAATTACAAAGCATCAGATGCTGATATTGTAATCCAAAGAGTTAACGCTTATTCAGGTATATATATAGAAGATGGTTCTGATAAAAATGTAAGTAATGTAGCAGCTATCCAAGTTAAAAATACTTCTAGCAAACCGTTGGAATTTGCCCAAATACAACTTTATAACGGAAATAAAAAATTAGTATTTGATGTTTCTACATTGCCTGCAAATTATTCAGCAGTAGTAATGGAAAAAAACAAAGCTAGTTTCGACAGTAGTAAAGGCGTTACTTATGGTGGAACAACTGCTGGATATACTGACAAATTTGAGAAGTCATCTAGTGTAAAATGTGAAAAAGTAAGCAACAACGGTATAAAAGTTACCAACAAATCTAAAAAAGATATCCCTTGCGTTCGTATATTCTACAAATATAAATCAAGCGAAGGATATTATGTTGGAGGAATTACTTATACCGCTAAAATAGAAAAATTAAAAGCTGGAGAAAGTCAAACTGTTTATCCTTCTCACTTTGATTCTGATGGTGGGGAAATAATGATGGTCAAGACTTACACTACTACAGATTAATAGCAAGTGTCCTATGAAGTAATTACTAAAAAATCAAAAGCTACTTAATACAAAATATTGTATAAATTGTGGAGGAAATATGAAATTTAAAAAAGAGTTTATGTTAAGAGAAATAGTTGGAGAAGCTGTGCTTATACCAACTGGTGAAACAGCAGCACAATTTAATGGGCTGATATCTGTTAATGAATTGGGGAGATTCATTTGGGAAAACTACGAAAATGCAAAAGATGAAGACGAATTGTTGCAAAAGATTTTAGACGAATACGAAGTCGAAAAAGAAGTTGCAAAGGCTGACTTGGATGAGTTTTTACAAACGTTGAAAGATGCAGAGATAATATAAATAGAAGCGGGCATGAAAGTGCTCGCTTTTTTAATTCACTATTTGATTATAAAAATGCCTCTATTATGGTATAATCAAAATAAAAAGTAAAAGGAGTTGAAAATATGAGAGGATTATTAGATCCTAAAAATGGATTTCGTATTTAAAAACATATTTGGAAGCGAAAAACACCCGAATATACTGATATCCTTCTTAAATGCAACTTTAAAACCGAAAGATTTAATAACAGCAGTTGAAATAAAGAATACAGATTTAAATAAAGGTTACATAGAAGATAAATTTTCTAGATTAGATGTAAAGGCGACAACTAGCAATAATGAGATAATTAATATAGAGATCCAGTTAAAAACTCCTTTTAGTCGTGGCGCCAACGATATTCTTTCGTTACCACTTCAAGAAAATCCGTTGCTTAAAAACGAATACAATATGATAAAAAGAAGTCTTTACTATTGGTCAAAACTTTACTCAGACCAGCTTAATGAAGGCGAAGATTATAGTGTTTTAAGAAGAACAATTTGCATCAATATACTTAACTTCAAATATCTAAAAACTAGAAAATTTCACAGTGGCTACAGATTAAAAGAAATCTATAGTAATGAAGAACTTACAGATGTAGCTGAAATTCACTTTATAGAAATTCCCAAATTAGAAGAAGGTTCTGATGAAAAAGATATGCTTGTGGCTTGGATTGAATTCTTGAAAAATCCAGAAAGCGAAAAGGTGAGAAGTCTTGAAATGAGTATAGACGAAATAAGAGAGGCCAAAGACGAACTTATAAGAATGAGTAACGACGATACTCAGCGTGAACTATATGAAATGAGAGCCAAAACACTAAAAGATAAGATAAGTGCATTGAACGAAGCTGAGAGAAAGGGAATCCAAAAAGGTGCAAAAAACAAAGCTATAGAAATTGCAAAGTCTATGATAAGCATAGGATTAGACAAAGATACTATAGCAAAATCAACAGGATTAGACTTATCTGAAGTTGAGAAATTAATAGATTAATAAAAACAGTAGGGGCAGAGACTCCTACTTTTTTATTGCCGCAAATTATATCTCAATCACTACCAAAAAGTGCTAAAATATCTATATACACAAAAAAATAACGGGGGAATCAAATGGAATTTATAAAAAAAGTTATAAAAAAAATCAAAGACGGCATGCTACAGGAAATGTACGAAGAGACAAAGTGGATGTACACCTATGCGAAAAAATACAAATTCCAAATTGTATTTTACATATGTCTGGGGATAATGACGACGCTGATGGGGCTGGCGTCGAGTGTCGGGTCGAAGTATTTAATCGACGCTGTTACAGGTCAGGATACGGGTAATATCGCCTTGATTGCGATTTTTATAGTATCTATGGGGCTTTTTAGTATTGGGATTAATGCTGTGACGACGATGATTTCGGCTAGGATTAATATAAAAGTAAATAATGAGATTCAGGCGGAGGTCTATGACAAGATTCTTGTTGCTGATTGGATTTCGATGAAGGAGTTTCACAGCGGCGATTTGCTAAATCGTCTGAATGGTGATGTGAATACGGTGGCGTCTAGTATTTTGAGCTGGATACCGAGTTTGATTACGCGCGGGGTTCAGTTTTTGGGAATCCTTGCGATAATTCTTTATTATGATCCGACGATGGCGGTGATTGCGCTTGGTAGTGCGCCTGTTATGGTGATTGTTTCAAAGACTTTGATGAAAAAGATGAGGGATTATAACAAGAGGATGAGAGAAGTTTCGAGTGAGGTTATGTCTTTTAATGAGGAGTCTTTTCAAAATATACAATCGGTCAAGGCGTTTGATTTGGTGGAGTTTTTCAGCAATAGGCTGAGAAATGTGCAACAAAATTATAAAGATGTCTACTTGGATTACAATAAATTTTCTGTCTATACATCGTCTTTTATGTCGGTTGTGGGGATGTTTGTGGCTTATGCTTGTTTTGGGTGGGGTGTTTACCGCCTTTGGACAGGTCACATCACATTTGGGACAATGACTTTGTTTGTCCAGTTGTCTGGCCAATTATCGTCATCATTCAAATCGCTTGTGAGCCTTGTTCCATCTGCAATAAGCGCGACGACGTCTGCTGGTAGAATTATGGAGTTTTTCAAAATTAAAAACGAAATAAAACTAGATGAAAAAAAGGTGAGATTAATACAAAACAACACACAAGGCAAGGGGCTTAGTGTTGAGCTTGAGGATGTGAATTTTAGTTACAATTCGACTAAAATTGTGTTTAAAAATGCCAACATAGTCGCAAATCCAGGCGAGATTGTGGCTCTTGTGGGTCCTTCTGGTGAGGGAAAAACGACTATGGTAAGGTTGCTGCTGGGGCTTATTAATGCGAAATCTGGTAGTGCAGTTATAAAAGACATCAACGGAATAAGTTGCAAAATTTCATCAGCGACGAGAAGATTTTTTGCCTACGTTCCACAAGGCAACACGATTTTCTCCGGAACAATCGCCGACAATATGCGAATGGTAAAACCAGACGCCAGTGATGACGAAATTATCGATGCGTTAAAAACTGCCTGTGCGTACGATTTTGTAAAAAAACTTCCACAAGGTATCAACTCAAAAGTAGGCGAGAGAGGTGGCGGATTTTCAGAAGGCCAAGCCCAAAGGATTTCAATCGCAAGGGCGCTTTTACGAAAATCGCCGATACTATTACTCGACGAGGCGACCTCCGCGCTCGATGTATTCACGGAAAGACAAGTCCTTCGCAATATTATGAACAGTGGATACGCAAGAACTTGCATTGTCACAACGCACAGACCAAGCGTGCTGACAATGTGCGACAGGGTTTATAGAATCGACAGCGGTGATGTGAGCGATATTGATGAAAAAGAGGTTAATAGATTGATAAAGGATTTTTAATTTTTTAATTTATATAGATTTAGCAGCTAGGAATAAGTATATATCACACAAAGTGTATATATAAATTTATAAACTTAGCTAGTCAGGGGGGATAATTATGGGTGAAAATAAAAAACCTAAGAAAAAGTTAAAAATAGCATTAGTAATAATTTGTGCACTAATAATAATAGCAATTCCAGTTTGTTATTATCTAGTCTATATTTCGTACAACCACTTAACTGTAAATTCGTACGATATAAACAGCGACAAAATAAATTCTTCAGTAAAATTCGTAGTGATAGGTGATTTACACGACAACACTTTTAAAGACGATGACAGAGAATTATTAAAACAAATAAAAGAACAAAATCCAGATTTTATAATAGCAGATGGTGATATTTTAAACGACGATTCTGAAAACAGCGACATTGCAATGAGTTTTATAAAAAGACTTGTAAAGATAGCTCCTGTTTATTATGCTTTGGGAAATCATGAGCTAGAATATATGGAAAATCAACATTCTGAAAAATTATTAGACGAAATAAAAAGCACAGGGGCAACTTTATTAGAAATGGAGTACAAAGATATAAAGGTAAATGGTGTCGATATTCGTATTGGTGGAATGTATGGATATGCGTTTGATCCAAATGGAACAACAAAGCGTGATGATATGGGAGATGGAATATATGACTTTTTGACAGAATTTGAAGATACATCGAGTTATAAAATTATGATGAGTCACAGACCAGATAGTTTTGTATTTGGTGAAGCATCAAAAGCTTGGGATATTGACTTAGTTGTAAGTTCACATGACCATGGTGGACAAGTTATAGTACCATTTTTAGGCGGTCTTTATGGCGGTGATCAAGGCTACTTCCCAGAATACATCCATGGTCTTTATAAAAAGGACAATATGCAATTATTAATTACAAGTGGACTTGGATCAAATACTCAAAAGCTACCTCGTTTTAATAACGTTCCAGAAATTATGGTTGTGAATTTAAAGAAATAATTATAGTAAATAATTAAAGATAAAAAGATTAAAAAAGTGAGTTGCAAAATTTTTAAACACTTTACAACTCACTTTTTATATAACTAAATTTAAGTATTTTATGTATTTTATATAGATAAAGTTATTTATTTTATCCTAATAATTAAGCTCTATTTTACTATCATCTTTTAAATACTCATTATCTTCCATATTAATATCTTCATATATGAAATCGTGAAGTACTCCTGTTGAGTTCACATCATACAACCATACCCAACCTGCGTTTTTATATTTTCCGCCTTTTACGTGCTTATCGTCGATTATTGGATATTCTGCTTGTTTGATTTCTTTTGATGTTGCAAAACTATATGAAGTAAATGCAAGGTTTAGCATTTCTCCTACTGTCAAGTTTGTTTTGACATAAGGAAGTAGTGTATTTAGTAGTTTTGGATATTCAGACATTGAAAGGTCTTTTACTCCATCAAACATCCCCGAAATTATTTTACGTTGTCTTCCATCTCTGTATATACCATTATCAAGGTATCTCATACGAGCATAGGCGATTGCTTGGTATCCATTTAAAGTGTGTTTTCCGGCTTCATTTATAAGTTGCATTTCACCTTTTTCAGCATAAGTACATGAATTATATGCACCTGGAATACCTTCATTTAAAGATTGAATTTCTCTTTCTTCAATCTCGACGTCTACACCACCAATAACAAATACTATATTCATAAGGTCTTCAAAATCAACTTGGACAAATTTATCAAGTCCTATTTTAAAGTTCTGTTCTATAGTCTTAAATAATAAATCTTCTTTGCCCCAGAAATAAGCAGCATTAAGTTTTCCTTTTCCATGGCCAGGGATATCTACATATGTATCACGTGCAAGTGATGTAAGTTTTATATCATTGTGAATTGTGTCGATAGTAAGAATCATCATAGCATCTGATCTATATTTATCTTCGTTTTCACGACCATCCGTACCTAATAGAAGTATGTTTGTTATTCCCTCTACTTTTTTGTATTGAGAGTTGTAGTTGTCTTCTACATGAGCCGAATTTATTCTAATTAACACAACCCCGAATGTAATTAGTGGAATTAGAATAAGTAAGACTAGCAAGGTTATAGTAACCTTTTTAAAAGTAAAAAAGTTTTTTAATTTACCCAAATATGTGTGCTACTGATAAATATTTTTATCGTAGCGTTTCACCTCCCCTTAAATTTTCATTATATTCATTATATACAACAAGTTAAATTGGTTCAATATGCAAAATTAAAAGAAATATGGAAAATATACAAGAAATTATAAAAAATATACTGTTTAGATAGCTCAAAAGATGTAGATAAATTATAATTAATGTAGTAATTAAAAAGATTTTGCTAACTAAATATAAAAAATAATTCTATACAATATTAATAATAAAAGGGGGAAATATGGAGAAGTTTAATTTACAGTTTTTAGACTTATTAAAGTCATCATTAAATAATGGTACTTATGAAGGCGGATATATTGATTCACAAGATTTGAAACAGATTTATCGTTTATCTGAAATTCATCACGTTTTGCCTATGATATACAGTGCTTTATATAATCAAGAGTGTTTTAAAAATGCTGATGAAGAGTTTAAAAGAATGTTTAAGCAAGTGGCCCTTAGGTTAGTTGTATCTCAAATTCAACGCAGCAATAGGTTTTTAGAACTTTATAAAATTTTACAGAAAGAAAATATAGAAACAATTGTATTTAAAGGTATAATTTTTAGAAATATGTACAATAATCCAGATGATAGGATGTCGTCGGATGAAGATATATTAGTAAAGCAAGAAGACTATGATAGGATTAAGGACATTTTATGTAATGAGGGGCTTGAATTTATTGAAAAAGAGGGAAATGAGTGTGCGTATTTCTGTAAAAAAACAGGCCTTTGTATAGAAGTCAGTACAAGTCTTTTTCCTGTTGAATCAAAGGCTTATGGACATCTAAATAAAGTATTTGAAAATATATTTGAAAATAGTATAAATATAAACATAGACGGCATTGATATCAAAACTTTATCACATGAGCAACATCTTATATATATTGTATTTCACAATATGAAACACTTTTTACATGGAGGTTTCGGCATAAGGCAAGTTGCCGATTTCTCCAAATACATAGAAACTTATAATCAATTTATTAATTGGGAAAAGTTTTGGAGTAACTTAAAAATTTTAAATTACGATACTTTTGCACTAAATTTAATCGATATAAGTTTAAAATATCTCGGATTTGATTATACTAAAGCTATATATCCTGAAGGGGTTAGAGATTTTAACATAATTATAAATTCTAAGGACTACTACATAAATAGCGACGATTTAATTAACGACATATTAAATGCAGGAGTCTTTGGCGGAAGTACAAAAGAGAGAAAACATACAGCGCTCATGACTTTAAATGCAGTCGAAGGGCAAAATAACACAAATAGATTTAAGGCGATATTCCCAAATGTAGACTATTTAAAGGGAAGTTATACATATTTACAAAAACATCCGATTCTTCTTCCTATCGCTTGGACACAAAGAATTTTATCTTATTTAAAGAAAAATAAAAACAACACTACATCTTATATAAATACTATGGAATTGGGAAAACAGAGAATAGAGCTATTAAAAGAATATAAAATCATAAAATAAAGTCGAAAATAGTAAATTTAAGAAAAATGTAATATTGTTGTAAGTTGAAAATATACTGGAAATATGGTATTTTTAATCTAGATTTTGACTAAAAATAATAAATAAAAGAGGGAAGAGGTAAAACGCAGAATGGATAAATATATCAGTAATAAGATAAAAAATGTGTCGTTATTCATGACGTTTTTTGTAGTTTTACTACATTCAAACAATCTTGAATCGGCAAAAGACGTAATAAGCGCAAATTCAATAATACAAAACTTTATAGGTCAAGGGATTGTCAGAATTGCCGTTCCTGTATTCTTCTTAATATCAGGATACTTATTCTTCTACAATTTCACACCTACTATGGAAAAATGGAAATACAAATTTAAAAGCAGATTTCATAGTTTATTTATACCATATGTAATTTGGTGTACAGGTTGGTTAGTTATACTATACTTAGTAGAATTAGTACCTGCGGGTAGGGCTTTATTCTCAGACAGAATAATAACAGACTATACTTTAAAGGAATTATTCGTAAATACATACGTATATCCACTACCATACCAATTTTGGTATATAAGATCATTGATGTTAGATGTATTATTAACACCAGTGTTCTACTATATAATTAAATCATTAGGCAAAAAATCACTACCTATATTTGTTGTAATTTGGTTCTTATATCCAATATCAGAGATGTTTGGAGGAGTATGGATATTACAAATATTTAATTATCCATTCATGTTATTTGGAATAGGGGCAGCTCTTGCAATAAACAAAGTAGACTTACGCTTTAAATCAGTAACAGAAAATCAAGTTGTAGTAATAGGAATTATATATATATTAGCGTGTGCAGTTAGGGCAGCCCTTATGTACACAGATTTACCATTATTAGATTTAGCAGAGAATGTAGTAATCTTATTTGGTGTTCCGTTTATGTGGTTATTATACGATAGAATAGACAACATAAAAAATAAGAAATTCAAAATGGCTAAATACGGAATATTTATATACTTCTTCCACATACCATTCCAATCTATCCTTAAAAAGATATGGTTTAAAGTTATGCCTATGAGTAATATGAGCAGCTTAATAATATTCTTCGTAGCCCCAGTTATAACAATAACTGTATGTGTACTTGTGGCTATGTTCTTAAGAAGATTTATGTATAGATTCTATGAAATTCTTACAGGAGGAAGATAGATTCTATTAATATGAATATATATAGTACTTCATTTCAACTATTTTGATGTGGAGTACTATTTTTTTATATAAAGTCTATAAATACTGTAGTTTTGTATATTAGTAACTTGATATTAGTTGTATTTATGAATTTATTGTAGATATTTGACATTTTAAGGTGGCTATAAAGATAATTATATCGAATTTTTAATAGAGGTTATTTTATTTTAGTGTCAAATTTGATTAATATAATATTCAAGAGTGCAAGTTATAATCTGTAGATTGATTAGGAGGGGTTGCTGTGAAAAAATTTTTTAACGTTTTTACTATTTTAATAATAGTATTTATATTTAGATCGCCATTAAAAGATATATCTAATAATTTAATAAGTTATGTGCAAGGAAATGTAAACAATATAATAAATAAAATAGATAATGAAGATGAATACATAAATAATTCTGCTATTGGTGATGAAAATAATGTAGAGGAAAGTGTATCAGATTATAATGGTTCAGTTTCATTTGATAATTACTCGACAATAAAGCTAGGAGAAAGTGTTAAAAATGTAATCTCTAAAATGGGGGAGCCAAATAAAAAAGAAGGTAGCGAGTATGGTTTTAAATGGTATGTATACAATCAAGATATAGATAAGTTCTGTATGATAGGGATTTCTAAAAATAAAGTCGTAGCATTATTTAGTAATACTATGAATTCATGTGAATCTAATGGTATAAAACTAGGTGACGTGGAAAGTAAAGTGAAAAGTGAGCATAAATTACTTGATTATAGACGAATAAAAAACACTAGATATATCTTAAATGAAAAATATTATAATTTGATTAAGACAAAATCAAGTTATATCACAGTTTTTTACGATTCATTTGAAGATAATAAAGTAGTAGGAATACAAATTATAGGCAAAAAGACAGAAGAAAATATGGCTGAAATTTATACATCTGATGAGTCTGTTACTACTAGTTTTGAAAATATAAACAGATATTTGATAAATGAGGAAAGAAGCAGACGAGGACTAAATATGCTTTCATATGATGAAAACGCTACTTTGTGTGCTCGTGCTCACAGCAAAGACATGAGAGACCAAGACTATTTTTCACATACTAATTTAAAAAATCAAAGTCCATTTGATAGGATGATTCAATATGGAATCAACTATCAAGGTGCCGCAGAAAATATCGCAGCTGGACAAACTAGCGCAATCTTCGCCCACTATGCACTTATGAATTCAGAAGGGCACAGAGTTAATATATTGGGAAACTATAGATACATAGGTGTCGGCGTTGTATTCGGTGGAAGCTCAAGCATGTACTTAACACAAAACTTTTATAGATAAGTATATAATTTAGAATAAATATAATTAAAATTTAAATATATGCTTGACATAAATAAACAAATGTGTTAATATAGGATTCGATTAAGTAGACCAGATAATCGCGGGCAGCGCAAGCTGCGTGAGGAAAGTCGGAGCTCCATAGAGCAGGGTGCTAGGTAACGCCTAGTGGGAGTGATCCTAAGGAAAGTGCAACAGAAAATAACCGCCACTTTATGTGGTAAGGATGAAAAGGCGAGGTAAGAGCTCACCGTCGACTAGGTGACTAGTCGAGCCGTGTAAACCCCACCTGGAGCAAGGCCAAGATAGGGCATAAGGGATGTTGCTCGCATCCTCCGGTAGGTAGGCCGCTCGAGCTTATTGGTGACAATAAGCCTAGAAAGATGATTATCAAATACAGAACTCCGCTTATAGATTTGCTTAATTAACCATGAATGTAAAACTGCAATTTTAATAATTGCAGTTTTTTTGTGCAAAAAATAGTATTTTGTAACATAAAACTACATCATAACCCACGTTTAGATATTTAGTAATCTAATTTATTGCGGTTTCATACCAACTGTGATACTTTTATGCAAAAGGGGTAATTATAAATCTGACTGTATAAAGTCCATTGGGGGGAAGACAAATGAATATTTTAGTTACTGGCGGTGCTGGTTACATAGGAAGCCATACTGTCATAGAATTAATCAATGCTGGGTATGAAGTAGTTATTGTCGATAATTTATGCAATAGTAGTTCTATTGTATTGGATAGAATTGAGGAGATTACGGGAAAACGCGTAAAATTTTATGAAATCGACACGAGAGATAGCGAAAAACTTAAAGTGGTATTTGAGGAGAATAAAATCGACGCAGTAATACATTTTGCAGCGCTTAAGGCAGTTGGTGAATCTGTCGAAAAGCCACTAGATTATTACGATAACAATCTTACAAATACTTTAACAGTATTAAAATTAATGAGGGAGTTTGGGGTAGATAAATTTGTATTTAGCTCATCTGCAACTGTTTATGGCAATCCAAAAACTTGTCCAATAAAGGAAGATTTTCCACTTTCAACAACAAATCCTTATGGAACAACAAAATTAATGATAGAAGAGATTCTTAGAGATATCTGCAATGCTAATAAAGATTTTAATGTTGCAATACTTAGATATTTCAATCCAATTGGCGCACATGAAAGCGGTCTTATAGGAGAGGAACCAAATGGAATTCCAAATAATTTAATGCCTTATATAACTAAGGTAGCAGTTGGTCAGTTAAATCAACTTAGTGTGTTTGGAAATGATTATGATACACACGACGGAACTGGTGTAAGAGATTATATCCATGTTGTCGATTTAGCAAATGGCCATGTCAAGGCACTTGAAAAATTAAACCAAAAGCCAGGATTAGTTACATACAATCTTGGAACAGGAACAGGATACAGCGTTTTAGATTTAGTAAAGGCGTTTGAAAAAGCAAGTAATGTACAAATTCCATATAAAATAGTAGATAGAAGACCTGGAGATATCGCTATGTGTTATGCAGATCCGACCAAGGCTAAAGAAGAATTAGGCTGGGTTGCAAAATACGATGTAAACAAGATGTGCAGAGATTCTTGGAACTGGCAAAGTAAAAATCCAAACGGATATAAAGATAAAAAACTTCAAACTGCAAAATAAAAATTCTAATATACACAATAATTTTATAAACAATAAACATAATGAAATTATATCTAATATATATAATTATTTCAGAATCAATAAATTAAGCAGTAATTTCGTGATTAAATAAATATAATGATTTTATGTATAATAGATATAATAATTTTATAATTAATAAATTAAACAGTAAATTTATAATCGATAAATTAAGAAAATTTAAGAAAGCTTTATAATATAATTAATAAAAAATTGACTAAAAGTATGATATATAATATATATGGCTTTTAGTCAATTTGCATTTATAATAAAAATTTTTAGCTACAATAGGAGGAAACGTGGAGTATTTAAGAATTTTAATTTTATCAATGATACCAGTAACAGAGCTTAGAGGAGCTATACCGATTGGGATGGCGCTAGATTTAAATCCAATTGGGGTTTATATAGCGAGTGTTGCTGGATCGACATTAGTTTCAGTGCCTTTAGTCTTGACTTATAGGCATATTGTACAATTTATGAGGGATAAAAAAATTTTCGTAAAATTGTTAAATAAAATAGATCAAAAAATAGAAAATAGTATGAAAAAAATGAAGGCAGCATCTTTGCTTGGAATAATATTATTTGTCGGGATACCACTTCCAACAACGGGGACTTGGACGGCTGCGGCGATTGCATCAATTCTTAGAATGAGGATAGTAGAGGCGTTTGCAGGTGTTTTCATAGGAAACTGCTTATCGGGAATTATAGTTTCATTAATCTCTTATCACATAATATAACAAAAAATGGTAACAAAATCTTAACCTATTTTCGCAAAGAAAAATAAGGTAAAATATGGTAAAAGGTGCTAATATATTTGTAGAGAGGGGGTAAGAATATGAAGAAAGCATTCAAGAAAATTTTCATTGTACTTTTTACAGTAGTAGTTATATTAGTTGGTACAGCACCAATAAGTAGTGCAGAATCAAAATATCTTATAGTTGTAAATTCAAAGAAAAATACGTTGAATTATTACGTTAATTATACTCTAGTAAGATCATTTAGATGTTCTACAGGAAAACTTAGAACTCCGACACCACAATGTAAAACAACAATAGTAAATAAAATAAAAAACAGACCATATTATCAAACTCATATTCCAGGGGGAGCACCAAATAATCCTTTGGGAAAAAGATGGATGGGGCTAAATATCAACGGAACTTATGGAACTACTTACGCTATTCATGGGAATAATAATGAATCATCAATAGGTAAAAATATAACTGGAGGATGCGTAAGAATGCACAATAGCGAGGTTGAGTGGTTATTTGACCAAGTCCCAGTTGGAACAACAGTATTAATCAAAAATACTAGTGAATCAGATAATTATATAATGAAATACTATAATATGGGAACATTAAAAGCTACTTGGTACACAGAAAACAAGAAAACATATTATAAAAATCCAGATGGTACATTAGCTAAAGGATGGCAAACAATCGATGGAAATAAATATTATTTCGGAGCAACTACAGGAAAATTATATAAAGGTTGGGCAAACATCAATGGAAGTAAATACTACTTCGGCACAAACGGAGTAAAAGTAACTGGATGGCAAACAATTGACGGCAAGAAGTACTATTTCGGAACAACTACCGGAAAATTATATACAGGATGGAGCCAAATCGGTTCAAACACTTACTACTTCAGCAAAACATCAGGTAAATTATATACAGGATGGAGCAAGATAGGTGGCAAGACTTATTACTTAGGTTCAAATGGTGCTAAACAAACTGGCTGGGTTATAGTAGACGGAGAAAAATACTATCTAGGTACAGATGGAGTTAGACGTACAGGATGGCAAACAATCGGTCAACATAAATACTACTTCGGCAAGAAAACTGGTAAGTTATGCACTGGCTGGGCTCAAATTGGAAACAAAAAATACTATCTAGGTGACGATGGTGTTATGGTTACTGGAAAACAAACAATTGACGGGGTTGTATATGAATTTGATGCAAATGGAGTATTAATCCAAGGTTCAGAAAATAATTCTACTAATAAACCAAGTCAAAACACTACTAAACCAGAAAACAACCAACCAAGCCAAGATAATAATCAAAATAAAGAAGACAATACACCAAATCAAGATAATACAAATGGCGATGTGAAAAATGAAGATAACTCTTCAAAAGAAGATAATTCTTCACAACAAGAAAACGTAGAACAAATGCAAAGCGAAATCGCAAACTAAAATAGAACAAATGAAAAGTAAAATTACAAACCGATCAAAGGATTGTAGTTTATGCTTTAAAATACGAATATAATTATTTTTGTTATAAATACTGCTTAACGTAAAACAAACCTACATTAGGCAGTATTTTTTTAATTGTAAGTAAATTGTAAGGTTTTATCCGCCCTACTTAATTGAAATTTAAAATTTATTGTTCTATAATAAATTAAGTAACACGAACTATTTCAATGTATTGAGTATAAAAATAAGACAATTTCAATTTAGGGGGGGAATGTTGTGAAGAAATTAAACGAAATATTTAAGTTAGACAAAAGGACAATACATCAAATTTTATTATGGTTAATCGGAGGATTAGTACTAGTATTTGCAACTGAATTTCTACTAAGAGGCAGTTTTGAAGATGTAATAACATTGATAAAAGAAAAGCCAGGAGTAGTTTTGGCTAATTATCTTCTAATACTTATGTTGACATCTATATTCTTCTTAGTAAAAAGAAAATATATGGTATATTTTATTTCCTTTATGGTAATATTAGGAGTAGCAATTACGACTTTCTTCTTAATGAAAGTTAGAGGTATCCCGCTTACTTTCTCTGATTTATACTCTATTGGAGAAGCTATGGAAATAGCCGATAAATACATAAACAAAACTATGATAATAATAGCAGTGATATGTTTAGCATTCTTAATAGCAGTTGCAGTATTTTTATATAAATTAGACTGTGATACAAAAAGATTTAAATTAATCAACTTTGTACTTATATTTATAGTATCAATAGGATTTTTCTCAACAGTAAGATCTCAACAATCAAAAAATATAATGCAATTTAAAAGATGGGACATACCTGCATCATATAAATGCAACGGTCTGACTTATTCAACTGTAGAGTCATGCGTTAAATACATCAGAAAAAAACCAAACGACTACTCACAAGCTAAGATACAAGAAATTAAAGACAAGGTGGACAAGGCTGAAGCAAGCGACAACAGAACACTAAACAACAAAAAGCCAAACATACTATTTGTTCAGCTTGAGGCGTTTATGGATCCTACTGAAGTAAAGGGAATCAAATACAGCGAAGACCCAATACCGAACTTCAGAAAGTTAACACAGACATTTACTCATGGGATGGCAAGTGCTCCGACAACAGGAGGAGGAACAGTAAGAACAGAGTTTGAAGTTATGACAGGAAACAACATCGACTACCTTACACCTGGAGAAATCCCATACAACACAATACTTAAGAGTAAATACTATAACTCTGTAGCAACAACACTAAAATCAGAAGGATACAAAGCTCATGCAGTCCACAACTTCCAAGGTAACTTCTACGGAAGAAACAACGCTTATGCAAAACTTGGATTTGACGATTTTACATCAAAAGAATACATGAGCAACTACGAATTAAACGAAAGAGAATGGGTAAAAGACGTAATCTTAACTAAATATATCGAAAAGGCATTAGATTCTACAAAAGACTCAGACTTGGTATATACAGTCAGCGTTCAAGGTCACAGTAGTTATCCTACAGATGCTGAAAACTACGACTTCCCAATAAAAGTATCAGGTACATTAGACCAAAAAGTTCTAAACCAAATGTACTACTATGTCAACCAAATAAAAGGAACTGACGACTTTATTGGAGAACTAGTAGATATGGTAAACAAAAGAGACGAAGACACAATAATCTTATTCTACTCTGACCATATGCCAAAGCTTAAAATATTTGAAGATGACGATTTTTATTTAGATAAATACAAAGCCCCATTTGCATTTTATGCTAACTTCGATATAGAAAAATACGATATAGACGAAATAGAATCTTATGAATTAAGTTCATTAATGTTTAAAGAAGCAGGGTTAAAATACGGTCCAATGGAGAGATTCAACACATATATGAAAGATGATCCAGAATTCTCAAAAATGCAAGACCTTATAGAATACGATGTTTTATTCGGAAAATCATACTACATAAATGATGACGAAAAAGCAAAGAAAAACACTCTTAAAATGGGAGTAGAAGACATCGTAATCAACAATATCGAAACTAAAGGAAATAAAATGATTATACATGGAGAAAACTTCACTACAAACAGTAGAGTTTACCTAAACGACAAACAAGTCGATAAAAAATTCATAGACGAAAATACTTTAGAAGTCGATAAAATAGACAACTTAGACACAATATCAATAAAACAAATTGGACGTAATAGTGTAGTACTTAGTTCGACACAAGATTTCAAATACAGCGATTTACAAGCTAGCAAATAATTTTATAAAATAAATTAGCAAGTAAGTCACAAATTATCAAATAAACTGATTATAAGCTATGAAACAGGTTTAGTAAAATTTATAAAATAAGCTGATTATAACTTATAAACATAAGTGGGGGATATAAAAATACTTAGAGATTTTTATATCCCCTTTATTTGTTTAAATTAACTTAATATTAATTTGCTAAATTATAAATTTAAAACAAACATTATTAGGAGGTGGGGCTGATGTCTAGGACTGCGAAGAATGCAGTTATAATTATGGTGGCGACTTTGTTATCTAGAGTACTTGGATTTTTAAGAGAGACAATACTTGCGAATTTCTACGGAACAAGTATGGTTGCGGACGTATTTGTACTTACTCTAAATATCCCAGGGCTTATTATATCTATTGTCGGTTCTGTAATTTACATGATGTACATACCGATGTACTACGACACAAAAGAGCGTCTCGGCGAAGAGGAATCGCTTAAATTTACAAATAATATACTAAATATTTTATCAGTATTTTCAATAATAGTTTCGATCTTAGGAATAATTTTTGCATCCGAAATAATCAAAATCTTTGCGATTGGATTTACTGGAGAAAAATTCGCACTAGCAGTAAAATTCTTGCGTATTATGATGTTTGGTGTATTATTCTTATCTTTAAACAAGATTCAGTCATCCTTCTTACAAGTGAAGGACAGCTATTTGCCAGCGTCAATTGTAGGCGTTGTCTACAACTTAATCATAATAGGCGCGATATTTATAAGTGTAAAATACGGAAGTTATTACTTGGCGATTGGAGCATTAGTAGGTCTTTTTGTCCAAGTTATCATACTGCTTCCTTGCATGTATAAAAGAGGATATAAATACAGCTTTTATATGAATATAAAAGACGAATCCATCATCAAAATGATTAAATTAAGTATACCTATGATGATGGGGGTTGCGATGAGTCAGCTTAATGTATATGTCGATAAGGCGCTTGCGAGTACTTTAGGTGATGGTAAATTATCAGCTCTTAACTACGCATCAAGACTTAACGACTTTGTCGTTGCTATTTTCGTAACATCTTTAATTACTGTTATTTATCCGAAATTATCTCAGTTTGTAAACGAAAAAGACATAACAAACTTCAAAAAGATAATGGTTAAATCGAGTAACTGCATAATCTTAGTCGTTGTACCGATAGTATTCGGAGCGATATTATTAGCAGAGCCGATCGTAAGAGTTTTATTAGAAAGAGGAAGTTTCAGCCACGAATCAACTCTTATGACTTCAAACGCACTTAGATTTTATGCAATAGGTATAATCGGATATGCAGTAAAAGAAATACTGAGCAGAGGGTTTTACTCATTGGGAGACACAAAAACACCAATGATAAATTCATCAATCGCTGTAATTATAAATATAATACTAGACTTATTATTTATAAAACCATTTAGTTATATGGGGCTTGCTATGGCGACAAGTATCTCATACATGGTTACAGTAGTTCTGATGTTCTTCAGCCTTAGAAAAAAGGTAGGCTCATTTAATGGTAGAGCAGTAGCACAAGTTCTTATAAAATCTATAATTGCATCAATTGCTATGTCGATAGTAGTATTATTTACTTACGACGCTTTAGTTTCAATGTTAGGATTATCGTTTATAGGAGAATGTGCGTCTTTAGGTGGAGCGATTTTATTAGGAGTTGTAGTATATGCAATTTGTATAAAATTATTTAAAGTAGAAGAAATTAAAGTTTTAGAAGGAAGTATAAAAAACTTCTTCTCTAGATAAACTATATTAGTTTTAATAAACTACTTTGATAGTGACGATTTTGATTTGGAAAAGTAAGAATCATACCCCTAAACAGCCAAAAACTTAGTTTTAAATTTGTGTATGTAAATTTATTAAAAAATAAAATGAATTTAACTTAAAATAAATTTAAAATCGAATAAATTTGGTTTCTACTTTAAATTAAAAAGAAAAAGTAGAATAAAACATGTAAAAAAATTTACCAAAAAAGCCAAAAACTAACTATAAATTACCTGGCTTTGTAGAAAAAAGTTTTGAAGTATGTTAGAATAAATAGGAAATAAAATTTATAATATTAGGGGGTGAGTGTCACAAATCATGTTTACTGAAAAGAAAACAAAAACGACACTATCAAAAGCATTAGCTCTAGGAATGGTTGCAACATCTGTTTCTTTAGCTGGGCAAACAACAACAGCAGACGCAGCAAAAAACGAAAATACAGATACAACTTCATTATATAAAACTCAAACAATATCATCAAAAACAGGAACAGTTACAGCAAGTTCTTTAAATATTAGAAAGGGACCATCTACTTCTTACTCAATCGTAGGAGCTTTAAAAAATGGCCAATCAGTTACTATAACTGATACTGATAGCGCTACTGGCTGGTATAAAATAAAAACTTCAGCAGGAGTAGTTGGATATGCAAGCAACAAATACATAAAAGTTGATGGGCAAGTATCTGAAAATACTGGAAGCAATAACACAACTACAGCAACTGCTAAAAAAACTGCTACAGTTACTGCATCATCACTAAATGTTAGATCTGGACCAAGCACAGCATACTCTATAGTAACAACTTTATCAAGAGGACACAATGTTACTATACATGAAACTGCTAGCACAGGTTGGCACAAAGTTACAACTGCTACAGGAAAAACAGGATATGTTTCACCAACTTATGTAAAAGTAACAGGAAGTACTAATAGTGGAACAACTAATAACAATACTAACACAAACACAAATATACAAAGTGGTGTTTATGTAGTACAAAGTTACTCAACTATAACTAAAGTTGGTAAAGTTAATGCGACATCATTAAACGTTAGAAGTGGACCATCTACATCTTACAGCGCGAAATCTAGTGTTAAAAAAGGAAATGTAGTAGGAATACTAAAACAATACAGCAATGGTTGGTATGAAGTTAAATTAGCTAATGGAACAACAGGATGCGTTAGTGGAAGTTACTTAACAATAACAGCAGGAAGTTCATCTAGTATAACTTCAGGAAGTACTTCTGGAACTACATCAGGAAATACAAATACAAATACAGGAACAAGCACAAATGCAAAAGTTCAAGCTGTTGTAAATATGGTAAAAAGACAAGTTGGTAAACCATATGTTTATGGAGCTAGTGGACCAAACTCATTTGACTGTTCAGGACTTATGTACTACTGCTACAAAAATGCAGCTGGAATAACTATTAATAGAAGTTCTGCTGCTCAAGCATCAAACGGTAGATATGTAAGCAAAAGCAACTTACAACCAGGAGATTTAGTATTCTTCAACAGTGGAACAAACAGAATACGCCACGTTGGAATGTACGTTGGAAACGGACAATTTATCCATGCTCCAAGTCCTGGAAAAAGTGTTAAATACGAAAACTTATATTCTTCATATTACGTAAAAGGATACGTAACTGCTAGAAGAATTATTGGATAATAAATATTTTTTACATTAAATAATTATATTGTGAAGAAGACCACAAAACTTCTATTCGAAATAAAAAGAATAGTTGTTTTACGTGGTCTTTTTTGCGTTTTATAGAATATACTATGTTTCTGATTCATAAAATTTACTATTATAGAGGTAATTGGAGGAAATTGGTATGGTAAATATTACGAGCGGATTAATAGATAAAAAGGTAAAAAATATGAGGTTTTTCTTAAATTATCCGAAAATCGAGGTGGATGATGAAGGCGAAGAGATTCAACAATTTGCACAAGAGGTAAATAAATCAATATTAAACGAGGTAAGCATTTTTGAAGAAGTGGTTATCTACACTTATTGTGATGAAATAATAATTGGAAATATAAATGTTATTTCGGAATACAACGTTGCATTTAATAGAGGAAATATTGTCAGCATTCCTATGGAGTTTTCTCAAATTATTGGACTCACTGACATAAGCAATATCTACAGCTATAATTACGATTTTGATTTAATGAAAAAGATTACCTTAGAAGATATTTTTAAAGAAGATGTTGATTATGAAAAAATAATCCAAAGTTATATAATGGAAGAGATTTACGAGATTTTGGATAATTATACAAGCCACATAACTTATGATTTATATGAGTTGATGATGGAATCTATCTATATATGTGAAGATCCAGTTTTCTATTTTAATGGTAGAGATTTAGTAATCTGCATATCGAGTTTTGAATTAACAAGTCAAGTCTGCAATCTAATTGAATTTACAATATCATTTAAAAAAATAAAGAATATTCTAAGCGATTATGCTTTGAAAAATATATTTTTATATTAAATTTTGAGGAAGTGAAAAAAATGTTTGTCCGATATAATAGAGAATTGGCGGTGAAATACGCTACTGATTGGGCACAAGACAGAAACCCAAACTACAAAGATTATGAAAAATGGGGAGGGGACTGTACTAATTTTGTGTCACAATGTCTACATGAAGGAGGTATACCTTTTGATCATCATGGAAATGATATATTAAAACAGTGGTATTGGTATAGCGATATGAACAGAACTCCTACATGGACAGCCGCCGAGCCTTTTTACAAATACATCACAAAAAACAACACAAAAGACACCCAAAACTTTGGGATATATGCTGTGGAAGTATCATATAACGAATTGCAAATAGGAGATATTGTACAACTTATATACGAAAATGACTTAGCATATCACAACATGATAATCACAGATGTTATTTTAGATGGAGGGTATTTAATCGACTACTTAGTATGCCAACACACATATGATTTATACAACTTTCCTCTTAGCCAAAAACAAGGTGAAAAGCGATATATAAAAATTTTAGGATATTATGAGTAAAAGAGGATTAAATTGTTAATAATATTTGAAAAAAGCCTTTCTTAATGATAAAATTACCTTATAATATATAATGTAAAATATGCTCAGAATTGACTTAATTTAGGGCATATAAATTTAACCTAAAATGGAAAGGTGAATTCAGTGACTAAGAAAAGAACAAATAATCCAAGAACTACCTCAAATCAAGGTAATAAAACAAATACTCAAAATAGAAGACCGCAGACAAAGACGGCACAAAGGCCTACACAACCGCGAAAAAACAAAAAACAAAAAGGTTTACATAGAAAAAAATCATCAACTAAAAGGAAAAAACAACTAATAGTTTTAGTAGGGTTAATCATATTGATTTCTGTTGTAGGATTTATAGGAAAGAAAACATACAATTTCGTAAGTACTATTTGGCCAAATGTAATATCACTAAAAAATTCTCTGACAGGTGGAGCCATTGACACTTCAAACGTAAACACCGACGAGCAATACGACGTAGGTGACGAAAAAGAAGCAACTCTACAAGTTAGACACAATGTATTTATAGATGCCGGTTGTGGCGGAAACGAAACAGGATATATAACAAATGACAAAGTAAAAGAAAAAGAACTAAACTTAGAAATTGCAAAAAAAGTAGCAAAAGAGTTAAACAAACAACAAGATATCAACGTAATACTCTCTAGACAAGATGATGTCTACATGAGCCCAGACGAAAGAAAATCTCTAGCAGAAAGTCAAAATGCTGAGGTATTTGTATCTATCCATATGGCTGCTGAGACTACAGGAAAAGCCACAGGAATAGAAACTATATACCACAAAGATTCCAAAAATGGCTCGGCTGACTTTGCAAGTCTTATGCAAACTTCTATAGTAGCGTTTGTAAAAGCCGAAAACAGAGGAACAAATACATACAATATGAGTGTATTGAGAGATAACAGTATGCCTTCTATATATATTCAATGTGGATTTTTAAGTAACTCTGGTGAGGAGAAAAATTTAAAAGACGAAAATTACCAAAATGAATTAGCGAAAGGTATAGCACAAGGGATATTAACTTATATAGATGCCAAAAAATAAAAAAGGAAGTGCAGATATGGCTGATTTAGAAATAAAGAAAATTTTAATTGAAGAATCTTTGAGAAAAAATCAAATGTCGCAGATTTTTGATGTGGTGAAAAACGAAAAAATGGTGTTTTTCAGATCACTACAACAATACAAAAACAACAAATTTTTATTAGGCATAATACTAGACGAATCTGCCTACACTACAATTACGATATTTTTCGGGAAAGTAGCAGACGAGTCCAAAAAAGACATAATAATTAAATTAATAAATGAATTAAACGGTATACATAATGTAGAAAAATTTGTACTAAACAGAAATGACGAGCTTTTAGTCCAAATTCCTTATGTCTCACTATCACAAGACTTCAACGGAGACGTAGCGATAGACTTATTGAGAACACTTTATCACATGCTTGTCCACAATGCATACGACAAGTTTGAAGAAATCCTAGGGGAGAGTATGTATAACCAGATATAATTAACTAGCTTAAATACAAAATCAAATAAAATTAGCAATACTCTAAAGCCAAATTTAGATAAAAATCAATCTAAATTTGGCTTTTTTACATGCAGAAATCAAAATATAACTATATAATTATTTACAGGACTAACTTTTAGTTTAAGTAGTAGTGATTTCGTTTAAATTTATTTGATGGGGGGCGACTATGGAAGAAAGTTTTGAAGTTTCAAAGAGGTATGAGAATAATTTAGATATTAAAAAGAGAAAAAATCAGGGGATTTATTATACGCCATACGTTGTTGTGGAGTATATATTAGAGCAGACAGTACAAAAACACGATGTAGTAGATGAGCCGTATCCAAAGGTGCTCGATATGTGTTGTGGCTGTGGAAATTTCTTAATAAGTGCATATGAAATACTTCACAAAAAGTTTTTGGAAAATATAGATAATTTAAGGGTGAAATATGGAAGAGGTTTTATTTCATCAGAAGATATAAGTCTGCATATTATAAAAAACTGCATTTTTGCAGTAGATACAGACGAAGATGCATTATTTATATTTAAAAGACAAATTATGAATATTTTAAAAGATGAGCTTAGCGAAATTTATAAAGATAAATTTCTAATTAGTGAGGACGAGCTAGACGAGATTTTATTTGATAAATACGAGAAAAATCTCAATATACTTTGTGCTGACAGCTTAAAAACAGACTTATGCGAAGTCTTTTCTATAAAAAAGTTTGACTATATTGTCGGCAACCCGCCATACATTGGTCAAAAACTTTTAGACAACGAATATAAAAAATTTTTATACAAGGAATTTGGTGATGTATATAAAAACAAAGGGGATCTTTATTTTTGCTTTTATAAAAGAATACTGGATTTATTAAAAGAAGATGGAAAATCAGGGATTATTACACCGAGGTATTTTATGCAGAGTCCATCTGGAAAGTATCTTAGAAAATACATGATAGACAATGCCAAGATAGACAATATAGTTGACTTTCTAGGTGCGAATTTATTCTCAAACCTAGGAATTGCAAGTTGTATCGTAGTGTTTGAGCATAAAAACAAAAAAGATAAATACATACAATACTATAAAATAATAGATGAAAATATCAATATAAAGAAAATAGACAACTTAGGATTATATTTAAAACAAGATAATTTTAAAAAAATCATGGTAAATATCGAGTCACTTGGGGAAGATTGGTTAATGCTAGACCAGGTAGAATTCGAATTTTATAACAAAATCCAAAATAAGTGTCAATATTTTTTAGATGAAATAGGTGAGAGTTTTCAGGGGATAATCACAGGTTGCGACAAGGCATTCGTCGTAAATAAAGACGACAAAAATATAAGCAAAATAGACAAAAATCTACTAAAAAACTGGATTAAAAATACAAATGTCGAAAAGTACATAATTGATAATTCAAATTATAAATTGATATATTCAAACGACATAAAAACAGAACAGGACCATCCATTTGTTATAGATAATTACTTTATGCCATATAAACAAAAGCTCCAAAACAGGAGAGAATGTATACGAAATAGCCGAAAATGGTACGAACTTCAGTGGGGAAGAGAAAAATCCCTATTTGAGCAGACAAAAATAATGTATCCATATAAGTCTAGAAACAACAGATTTGCGATAGACTTTGATAATAGCTATGGAAGTGCAGATGTGTATTCATTTTTTATAAAAGAAAAATACAAAGATGAATTTTCATATGAATACTTAGTCGGGCTATTAAATTCAAAAGTATACGATAAATATTTTAAGATAATAGGTAAAGAAATGGGCAAAAAAATATTCGATTATTATCCGAATAGAGTTATGAAATTAAAGATTTTTAAAGATGAAAATTACAAAAAAATAGAGTCATTATCAAAAGAAATAATATTCCTCTCAAGAAAAAAACTATCTATAATAAATGAATTAGAAAGTACTTCAAAAAAATTAGCAATTTCAAGCGATTTAACTAAAATAACAACTTGTGAAAACGTTATGGAAATACAAGACAAAAATATTTCGCTCTTAAAAGAAAAACATTACCTTGAAAATAAAATCGATTTCATAGAAAATATAATAGAGGAAATAATTAAAAAATCTTTAAATTTAAATCATGACACTAATTTGGATTAAAACTTAAAAATTAGGTGATGTAAATGAAAGGTTTAGTATTAGAAGGGGGAGGCACTAAAGGTGCTTACCAATTAGGGGCTTATAAAGCTTTAAAAGAATTAGGTGTCGAGTTCGACGGTGTAGTTGGAACTTCAATTGGGGCATTAAATGCAGCATTTATAGTCCAGGGGGACTATGAAATAATGAAAGACATCTGGTTAAATAGGGATTATAAAAGTTTTATGGACATAGAAGAAGACTTCTATGAAAAATATAAAAATGTGGAGTTTAAGGCAAAAGATATAAATGTAGTCATAGATCTTATGAATAAAGCCAGAAAAAACGAAGGAATAGATATAACTCCTCTTAAAAATTTACTAAAAGAAAATATAGACGAAGAAAAAATAAGAAATTCATCAAAAGATTTTGGATTAGTAACAGTATACTTAGACAAAAAAATCATCCCACAACACTTGATGAAAGAGGACATACCGCAGGGGAAATTGGTAGATTATTTAATCGCAAGTTCGAGCTTACCTATATTTCAATTAGATAAATTTGAAGATAAACGTTATCTAGATGGCTTTTTATCAGATAATACGCCAGTTGGGTTATTGGCGAATAAAGGATATAATGATATAATAGTAATTAGATTATCGAATGATGCCGCAGGAGATAAAAGTTTGCAAAAATATGTAGATTTAAATCTAACAGTGATAAAACCTTCGATGGTTTTGGGAGGTTCTCTAAACAAGGACAAAGACCATATGGAGACATTGTTCAAACTTGGATATATGGATACAATGAAAGTATTTAAAAGATACGATGGGGTGAAGTATTTCTTTAATGCAGATTTCATATATGACGAAGAGACATGCTTTAATTTGATAAGTAACATAGATATAAAAACGATAGAATACATATGCAAGATCTTAAAAATAAGGAGAAAACCAAGCCTAAGAGTTTTATTAGAAGAAATCATACCACAACTTGGGGATATGTTTCATTTGGAAAAGGAATTTACATATAAAGATATTTTTTACAGTATATATGAAAGAAAACTTGAGGAAAATAATATAGACGTTTTGAATTTATACGATTTTTCAAAGGTTATAGACTCAGTCAATTCACAAATTGACTCAATTAATTTCGATTATGAAAATAA
Organism: uncultured Intestinibacter sp.; assembly: GCF_902468165.1. Taxonomy (NCBI): domain Bacteria; kingdom Bacillati; phylum Bacillota; class Clostridia; order Peptostreptococcales; family Peptostreptococcaceae; genus Intestinibacter; species uncultured Intestinibacter sp. Next base: position 23,664 of record NZ_CABQXJ010000002.1, on the reverse strand, counting down.
TGAAAATAAATCCATTATTTTGTTAAATAAAAAAGAAAAAAATGAAAAGGCGATAACAAATAAACTACTAAACGATTTTAAAAATCAAAGTTTAAGAAAAATGCCTATATAAGTTTTTATGTGTATTAATTAGGAGGTACAAAATGGAAAAGACAGTAGTAATAAAAAATGCAACAGGATTACATGCTAGACCAGCAGGGATGTTCGTTAAAAAAGCATCTGAATTCACTTCAACAGTAGAAGTATTAGCTAAAGGAAAAACTGTAAATGCTAAATCAATCATGGGAATAATGAGCTTAGGTTTAGGTCAAGGTGAAGAAATAGTTGTTAAAGCTGAAGGTGCAGATGATGCAGCAGCAGTTGACGCATTAGTAGAATTAATCGAAAGCGGATTTGGTGAATAATATCCAAATCCACATACAATATAAAACCTGGGGAAACCCAGGTTTTTAAAAATCAAACTGCAAACTATCTAAAAGAAGTTAAAATAAAAGTGAAAATAATAAATAATAAAAAGAAGTAAGGGTATATTTTAGGAGGAGTAAAAAAGATGTTTAAAGGAACAGCAGCATCACCAGGTATAGTACTTGGGAAAGCGTTAGTATTAGAGCACAATGAATTAGTCATAGAAAAGAAATCGATATCAGACGTAGAAACAGAAATAGCTAGATTAAACGAGGCAGTAGCTATATCAAAAACTGAACTTGAAAAAGTAAGAGATAAAGCAAAAGTTGAATTAGGTGAAGAAGAGGCACAAATATTTGAGTCACACTTATTAGTTTTAGAAGATCCTGAACTACTAGGCTCTACAATGGACAAAGTGAAAACTGAAAATGTCAATGCAGACTTTGCATTAAACGAAATAAAAGAGATGTTCGTTGGAATGTTTGAAGCTATGGACAACGAATATATGAGAGAGAGAGCGGCTGACATAAAAGACGTTACAAACAGAATATTAAGACACTTACTAGGTGTAAAAATAGTAGACTTAGCTGCATTAGAAGATGAAGTAGTTTTAGTTGCACACGACTTAACTCCATCAGATACAGCTACAATGGACAAAAAGAAAGTATTAGGATTCTTAACTGATATCGGTGGTAGAACTTCTCATACAGCTATAATGGCAAGAACTTTAGAAGTTGCTGCAGTAGTTGGACTAACAGATGCTACACAAAAAATAAAAGACGGGGACTTTGTTGTATTTAACGGAGATACTGGAGAAGTAATAGTAAATCCAGACGAAGAAACAATAGCTAAATACTCACAAATGAAAAAAGAATTCGAAGATTATAAAAAATCATTAGAATTATTAAAAGGACAACCATCTGTTACAACTGACGGAAAACATGTTGAATTAGCAGGAAACATAGGAACTCCAAATGACGTAGATGGTTTAATCAAAAACGACGCTGAAGGTGTTGGACTTTATAGAACAGAATTCTTATATATGGACAGAGTAGACTTCCCAACAGAAGACGAACAATACGAAGCTTATAAAGCAGTACTTGAAGGAATGAGCGGAAAACCAGTTGTAATAAGAACTTTAGATATAGGTGGAGATAAAAAACTTGACTACTTAGAAATGGACGAAGAAATGAATCCATTCTTAGGATACAGAGCAATCAGACTTTGCCTAGACAGAAAAGAAATATTCACAACTCAATTAAGAGCTTTATATAGAGCGAGTGTTCATGGAAAATTAAGAATAATGTTCCCAATGATATCTTCATTAGAAGAATTATTACAAGCAAAAGCAGTATGTGAAGAAGTAAAAGAAGCACTAGATAAAGAAAACATAGCTTATTCAAAAGACGTAGAAGTTGGTATGATGATAGAAGTGCCATCAGCAGCAGTAATATCAGACGTACTTGCAAAACACGTGGACTTTTTCTCAATAGGAACAAATGACTTAATCCAATATACTTGTGCAGTAGACAGAATGAACCAAAAAATAAGCTACTTATATAACCAATTCAATCCAGCAGTATTAAGATTAATAAAAATGGTTATAGAAAATGCACACAAAGAAGGTAAATGGGCAGGAATGTGTGGAGAAGCAGCAGGAGATCAAAGAATGATACCAATATTATTAGGATTTGGTCTTGATGAATTCTCAATGAGTCCAATCTCAATATTACCAGCTAGAAAATTAATAAACTCTGTGAGTCAAGCCGACATGAAATCATTCTCAGAAAAAGTGTTAGAACTTGGAACAGCACAAGAAATAGAAGCATTTATAGCAGAAACTTTTAAACATTAATTAAATAAATGCTATAAACATAGCTACCGAAAAATTTATATATAAATTTTTAAAGGTGTAAAGAAATATAGATTAAACTAATTTTCTATATTGCTTCACACCTTTTTTTTATTTAAATAACGAATGAAGTCGCCCGCGCCATGAATTTTTATAAAAAAACCAAATCGGTAGGTTTTATTCCTACGACTGGGGAAATTAAACTATAAATTATAAAATTTACATAACTCTAAAAGGTATTTTGTTTTGGTTTGCATACCAATGTGCGTACGAATTTTTCTTTCCGTAAATTGTTAAGTTTGGACAGTTTTCAAAAGCAAATTCGCTTATTGATGTTATTGTCTGTGGTATAACAACTTTTTTCAAATTCATACAACTTCTAAATGCATATTCCTCGATATTTTGGATAGTTTCTGGAAGAGTTATTTCTTCAAGATTTATGCAGTCACAAAATACTCTAGAACCGATAAATTTTAACCCATGATTTAATTTTATTTTGTTTAGATTTGTGCAACCTAAAAATGCTGTATTTTTTATGTAAGTCACCTTTTCTGGAAGTTCAATTTCTCTTAGTGATTTGCAGTTGGCAAATATTCCAGATGAAATAGATTTTAAATTTTTAGGTAGTTTGACTTTTTTTAATTTAAGGCAGTTTGAAAAAGCACCTTGTTTTATTGATAAAATTGAATCAGGCAAATCAACCTCTCTCAAATTCATACACATTGAAAAAGTTCGTGAGCCTATTGACGAGATATTAGGTGAAAATTTCACATTTTTTAAATCAGTACAATTAAAAAATGCCAAATCGTTTATAAGTTCCACACTTTCTGGAATATCAATTTCTTCTAGATTTGAGCAATATCCAAATAAATACGTATCTAAAATTTTTAACTTTGGAGAAAGAGCTATATTTTTTAAGTGGCTACATTTAAAAAATGCCCCTTCATTTATATTTTCAATATCATCTGACAAATATATATCAGATAAATTGTTACAATTTTTGAATGCGTATTTTCCAATAGTTTTTAAACTTTCTGGTAGACTTAAATATTTCAAATTTGTGCAATTTAAAAAACATTCATCAGAGATAGTTTCTAACATATCTGGAAATATTACTTCAGAAAGTGAGCTACACCCAGCAAAAAGTTTTTTGTTAAGTTCTTTCATACTTCCTAAAAAGACAATTTCTTTTAAAGATTCGCAATTAGAAAATGCCTCTCTTTCAACATTAGATATATTGTCTGGTAGATGAAGTGATTTTAAATTTATACAGTCCGAAAATCCTAGATATGGAATAGATTTAACATTTCTAGGGATATATACATTTTCAACACTTTTGTTTACACAACTTACGGCATTATTTATTATAAATAGATTTTTCAAATTATCTGGATCATCTGCTAAAAAGTCGTCGTTTAAATTTCCATGTAAATCATCAAAAATCGGCATTGTATTCCTCCTTATATAATTGATTTTTTATATAAAGTCAAGATAGGCAACCCATCAATTGCTGGGTTTACCTATAATTGTCATATCATAATGATAAGATAATATCACTTTTCAAATGGATATTCAAGTGATAAAATAATTGATAAGAGAGTCATTAAAATATGTAAATGGTATCGACATAATTTAATAAAAACCCTACATTTAAGTAAACAATCAAAATAATAAATTTACATATTAAAATGAGAATATACTTATTTAAGGAGGATAAATATGTCATCATTAACAATTAGCCCAGAAGAAGAGAAAAGAGTGAAAGGACTAGGATTTTTGAACAACAAAGGAACAGACAATTTTTCAGCAAGAGTATTAACAGTCAATGGTAAAATAACTGCAGCTCAACATAGATGTATTGCAGAAGCGGCAGAGTTATTTGGAAATGGAAATATAACATTTACAACAAGATTATCTATAGAAGTTCAAGGGATACCATTTGACAAAATTGACGATTTTAGAAATTACATAGCAAAAGAAGGCCTAAAAACTGGTGGGACAGGGGCGAAAATACGTCCGATTGTATCATGCAAGGCGACAACTTGTAAATTCGGTAGACTTGACTCATTTGCAATATCTGAAGAAATGCACCATAGATTTTTTGAAGGCTATAATGATGTAGCCCTACCACACAAATTTAAAATGGCAGTAGGCGGATGTCCAAATAACTGCATGAAACCAGACCTAAACGATATGGGGATTGTAGGTCAATTAATTCCAACTCATGACTTAGATAAATGTAAAGGATGCAAAAAGTGTAAAATAGAACAAGTATGTCCAATGGATGCATGTAAAGTTGTGGATAAAAAAATAACTAGAGACACAAATATATGTAATAATTGCGGACGTTGTGTCGGAAAATGTCCATTTGGTGTAGTCGATGAAGGTACACCGGGATACAAACTTTATATAGGTGGTAGATGGGGCAAAAAAATCTCTATAGGAAAACCACTAACTACAATTTTTAAAACACAAGAAGAAGTTCTAGACGTTATGGAAAAAGCAATCTTACTATATAAAGATCAAGGTATAAAAGGTGAGCGTTTTGAAGAAACAATAAAACGTATCGGCTTTGAAAATATAGAAGAACAACTTTTAGACGACGATTTATTAAATAGAAAAGATGAAATACTAAACAAAGAACTAGCATTAGCAAAATAAAAGTTTATATATAAAATAAAATTAAAAAATTTAATATATTTACAATTAAATTATCAAAAGAGGTTATCAATATCCAGATAACCTCTTTTTTAATATAAAATTATACTTATTTTTTAAAAATACATGTCTGGAATCCATGAAATCACGTATTCATAATCTGTTTTTATATTTGGATTCAATATTTTAAATCTTCCTTTTACCATTTGTTCCTCAAATACACTATCTAAATGGCAAAGAGCGATTCCCATATCTATTTTATTGATATCTTTAGTTTTAGTGCTGTAAAAATGAAGTCCATCATCATTTAGTACAACTCTCCATGGCTGACAATTTAGTGAAGATGGAGCAAGACGAACTGCCTCTAATGCATCTGAATAAATTCCCGCATCTTTTTTTGTAAGAGGGGTATAAAAATCGTCTTTGTGAAATAATGAGCTAAATGAATCTCTTTTGTTGTGGTTATTTCCAATTAAAAATCCTATTGGACTTCTTCTGCCGCCTTCATACCCAACAGGTGATACAACCGGTAGAACATACCCATCTTTAAGTTCAACAGCTTTTGCAAATTTCCCTTTATTAAAAGTTCCACCAAGCCAAACTGTACCAAGTCCAAGTGAAGTACAATATAAGATAACTTTTTCAAAAGTATAACCAAGCGCTTCGAGTGTAAGGGGTTTATCCTCACAATAAGCAGCCAAGAAATAACTTGGATTTTTGATAACGCCATATGTACCCAGCTTTTCGTTGTGATATCCGTCTGGTTTTAAAAGTTTAATTTGAATTTTCTTGTTGAATGGATTTGTAACACTATCGATATAAGTTTGAATTTTTTCTAAAATACTTTCATCTATCGGATTATTGCTATAAGTCCTGACAGAATGTCTACTTTTTATAACTTCAAGAATAGATTGTTTCATAGGATGAACCTCCTTAATTTACACAAATATGATATAAGAAAATAATAATTTAAGCTATTTTAAAATATAAATTTTCTTATACTTAAATTATAACATGAAAACCCAATTCTTGAAGAAAATGTAGTTATCTAAATTAATCACTTCAATATAACATAAAATATATTAGATAGTGCTATAATGTAATAAATAAGGGGGGAGCGAAATGTTTAACCTACCGTACAATAAATTTCACAAAACACTAGAAATAGTAACTTTTATTTTGCTGTTAGCACAAATTGTATATACTGCTGTTTTATATCCGCAGTTGCCGAGCAAAATACCATCACATTTTAACTTAGAAGGACAAATAGATGGTTGGTCAGGAAAAGGATCGATAATAATACTTGTTATAGTTAATGTAGCATTATATATACTGCTTACTGTTACAATGTTTTTTCCAAGATTGTGGAATGTGCCGGTCAAAATTACAGATAAAAACAAAGGTATAGTGTTTAATTATACTATTAATATGGTTTTATTAGATAAACTTATCTTAGTTATGAGCTTTTCTTATATAACATATTGCTCAATTTCAGCAACTAAAATGGGGTGGTGGTTTACGCCAGTTATGCTTGTAGGAGTTTTGGGGGTGACTTTTTACTATACCTTTAAATTATTTCTAGTTAAATAAATAAGAAGTTTTTAATTGAATAGGAGATAAGACAATAAGGAGAAGAATATGAAAAATTACGATGCTTATATATTTGATTTTGATTATACATTAGCAGATGCAACAGACCCAGTAGTGGACAGTTTCACATATGCACTTGAAGAAATGAATTTAAAAAAGGCAACTCGCCAAGATATAATAAATACAATAGGAATACCAATAGGGGAGTCATATACAATTTTGACTGGTGATGATTCAGAAGAGGGTATAGATTTATTTAAAAAATATCAAAAGGAAAAATCAGATGAAATAACAGTTCCAAATACAGTTTTTATAGGTGGAGCAAGAAAAGTTTTAGAAACTCTTAAAAATAGAGGCAAAAAAATTGGAATAGTTTCATCTCGTTGGGGACAGAGAATAAACGACGTATTTGAAAATCTAGGATGTAGAGAATTAATTGACTTTATAATAGGAACAGAACATGTTGAAAATTATAAACCAAATCCAGAGGGATTATTTAAAATGATAGAAATGATGAAATGCGAATCTCCAATTTATATCGGAGACAGTTATATAGATGCAAAAGCGGCACAAAACGCCAATATAGATTTTGTCGGCGTGACAACTGGCACAACATCAAGGGAGAATTTAGAATCATACCCACATGTGGCAGTATTAGATAATTTAGAGGAGCTTTTAGAGATATAGTGGAATTAATAGATTTAGGATAAACGTAAAACGGGAAGTAATAGAGGAGAGCTAGCTGTGGATGCTCATATAGGCTCATCAATTTTAACAAAAGAACAAAACATGTCTTATAAAGACAAAGCACAACAAGATGAAGAAGAAATAAATAAAATGGGTACAGAGAAAATATCAAAATTGATGATAACTATGGGCTTACCTATGATTTTATCAATGGTAGTTCAAGCATTTTACAATATTGTAGATAGTTATTTTGTAAGTGCAATGCCAAATACAGATAAAATTGTCGGTGTTGGGGACTATGCAATGAACGCACTTACTCTAGCATTTCCAATACAAATGCTTATGGTAGCAGTTGGTGTGGGAACTGGAGTAGGAATAAACGCCTTGCTTTCAAAGACACTTGGCGAAAGAAACAAAGAAAATGCAAGTTATGTCGCAGGTAATGCAATATTTATCGGACTTTGCACATATGTAGTATTTTTATTATTTGGGTTATTCGGTGTCGATTTATATATGAATTCGCAAACATCAGACCCAATAATACTTCAAATGGGCAAAGAATATTTGGGAATATGCTGCATATTATCATTTGGGATAATATTATTTACAATTTATGAAAAACTGCTACAATCAACAGGAAAAACAGTTCTATGCACAATAGGTCAACTTGCAGGTGCGCTAACTAATATAGTACTAGATCCAATATTAATATTTGGATACTTTGGAATGCCACAAATGGGTGTTGCAGGGGCAGCATATGCCACAGTAATCGGGCAATTCGTATCTCTAATTTTAGATATGATATTCCACTATGGATTTAATAATGATGTAAATAGACAGCTTAGATATATCAAACCTAAAAAGAGAATAATAAAAGATATATATATTGTAGGAGTTCCAGCAATATTGATGCAGGCTTTGATGTCATTTATGACTTATGGAGTAAATATAATATTTATATCAGTATCTACAGCAGCAGTAACAGCATACGGAGTTTATTATAAAATACAACAATTTGTATTTTTCGCAGCATTCGGTTTAAACAACGCAATCATTCCAATTGTTTCATTTAACTATGGAATGAGAAATAAACAAAGAGTAAAAGAAGGAATATTCTACGGCATGATGTATACACTAATTATCATGGGTATAGGGTTAGCATTTTTACAAATTTTTGCACATCAAGTCGCAGGTATATTTGCATTATCTCCAGATATACAAAAATTATGCATAACTTCTATAAGAATTATAACAATAGGATATTTATTCGCCGGCGCAAACATCGCCTACCAAGGAATATTCCAAGCACTAGGATGTGGTGTCCAATCACTAATAATCTCATTACTTAGATTAATAGTAATAGCACTACCACTAGCATGGTTATTTACAAAAATACCAAACTCAGAAAATGTAATTTGGTGGGCATTCCCAATAGCAGAAGGATTCGCACTAATTGTCGCTGTATTTATAATGAAAAAAATCAATAAAGATAAAGTAAAAGAACTCGCATAATAACAGATTTAAAAATATAAGAATGTCTGTTAAATCCTCTCGCTATATAATGTATGGATTTTTGAAAAAACTTTAATTAAAATTTTAATTTTATGTCAAAACTAAAGTAGTAAGAAATTATGTGTTATTATAATAGTAGATAGATTATAAAGAGAGGTGACTTAAATGTCTATGAAAAGAGCGAATGTTGTAAGCCCTGTGCAATAATTTAGAAAGCATGTTGTATAGGGCAAGTTTATAAAAAATTAATTAAAAAATTTGCGCATGTTTTCTTAAAATTATTGCTTTTAGTTTACAAAATAAATGTAGATAGGAGCAAGGGTTTATGAAATACAAAAAAGCGCAGGATGTATTACCTCAATATATGATTGAAGATTTGCAGAAATATATAGAAGGTGGTTATCTTTATATACCTAAAAAAGAAGAGAATAAAAAGTCTTGGGGAGAAAATACGAGTACTAAAGATGAATTAAATAAAAGAAATAAAGAAATCGCCAAAAAACATAAAAATGGGAAAACTATAGAAGAATTGGCTGATGAATATTATTTAACTGGATATAGTATAAGACGAATTATTAAAAAGGTAGATTTATAAGTATAGTAATTAAAAGAATATATGTAGTAAAGAAAATATATAGTAATTAAAAAATATATATTAATTGAGATAAATATATGGCTATTGCAGAGATATTGCAATAGCCTTTTTGTTATTTTTAATTCAAATAAAAAAGTGTATATTAAATTTGTAAATTGGAAATTAAATTTAATGTTTACTTTTTAGTATTTAGATGAATTATAAAATTAACATGTTTAATTCAGAAATATTTGTGTTCTTGTGCACAATGTAAAAAGGGAGTAATTTATAAATATAAGTACTTTTAAAGAAAGGGGTGCTAATATGAGTATTTTAAACGTGGAAAATATGACTCAAGGTTTTGGGGATAAAATTATTTTTAATAATGTCAATTTCAAATTAGAAAAAAATGAGCATATTGGTCTTGTAGGGGCAAATGGTGAGGGCAAAACTACTTTTTTTAAACTTATTACAAATGAGCTACTTCCCGACAGTGGCACAATTTATTGGAATAATAAAGTTAGTATTGGATATATGGATCAAAATGTTAATATAAATAATTATCCGACAGTTAGGGAATTTTTACAAAGTGCTTTTGCGGATTTATATAAAATAGAGGAGAATTTAAACGAACTTTATAATAAAATGTCGACATCTAATGATATTGAACTTGAAAAAATAACACAGAAAGTATCAACCTTACAAGGGATGCTAGAAGATAGTGATTTTTATAGTATTGATTTAAAGATAGATGCGATTTCATACGGAATAGGAATAAATGATTTTATGTATAATAAGTCAGATGAATTGAGCGGAGGGCAAAGGAGCAAGGTTCTTTTGGCAAAGATGTTACTCGAAAAACCAGATATTTTGTTGCTTGATGAACCGACAAATCACTTAGATGAGGAAAATATAAATTGGCTAAAAAATTATCTGAAAAGCTATGAAAAATCATTTATATTGATTTCACATGATACAGAATTTATGAACGAGGTCGTAAATGTAGTTTACCATCTGGAGCATAAAAAATTCACAAGATATAATGGGGATTATAAGAAATTTCTAAAATTATATGAGCTTCACAAAGAGCAGTTAATGAGGGATTATACAAAGCAACAAAAGGAGATAAATAAACTAGAGGATTATATAAGAAAAAATAAAGTTAGGGCAGCAACAGCAGCACAGGCAAAGGCTAGAGAAAAGAAGCTTATGAAGATGGATAAAATAGAAATAAGTAAGCAAAAACCAAAGCCACATTTTGATTTTAAATTTTCTAAGCCATCCTGGAGCGTTATTTTCAAAACTAAAAATTTAGTAATAGGATATGACACACCACTCACAAAACAACTCAATTTAAAGATGGATAAAAATAAAAAAATAGCAATTATCGGTGCAAATGGAATAGGCAAGACAACTTTATTAAAAACTTTGATGAAAGTTATAAATCCAATAGAAGGGAAAGTTATGTTAGATGAGCAACATTTGGATATAGGTTATTATGAACAAGAAAATTATTATACAGAAAATGTTGTTATTGACGAGATTTCAAATGAATTTCCTAAAAATACGAAAACAGAAGTGAGGCGAATGTTGGCAAGGTGTGGATTGACAGATGAGCACATAAACAGCAAGCTTTGCAAACTTAGTGGAGGGGAACAAGCAAAGGTAAGGCTTTGTAAAGTTATCAACAACCCAAGTAATATACTATTTTTAGATGAACCGACAAATCATTTAGACGTAGATGCAAAGGAAGAATTAAAAAGAGCTCTTATAAATTATGAGGGTAGTATAGTTTTAGTAAGTCATGATAGAGATTTTTACAAAGATATTGTGACTACAGTTTGGAATTGTGAAAACTGGATAATATAAAGTCTGTAAACACCATATATAGTAAAAGATAAAAAACATCTACTATATATGGTGTTTTATTTTTAAAAAAATACAAAAAATAAATTAAAAAAGAAATTATGTGGGTATAAATCATAAATGGACATTATATAGATATAGACTTTAAGCCCAAGACAAATTTCTACACTTATTATTTCAAACCTTAAAATGTGTAAAAATCTTATAAATAATTATTGTGGGCAAGATAAAAACGAAATTATAAATATAAACTAGGCGACAAAGGAGAAATTCGATGAATTATATAGAGTTAAATAACCAAGTTATAATCAGGGACGAAAATGGGAAATATCAACTTGACAAAGATAAAGAAGCTCTAAAATCGTATTTAGAGGATTACATAGAGCCAAGAATGAGAAAATTTAATAACTTAAAAGAAAGATTAGATTATTTAGTTAAAAACGATTACTACTCAAAAGAAATTATAAATATGTATGATGAGTATGTGATTGAAGTTATATATGATTTTATAAGATCGAAGAATTTTAAATTCCAATCTTATATGAGTGCGAGCAAATTTTATCAAAATTATGCTCTTAAAAGTGATGATGGGGAAGAAATATTAGAAAGTTATGAGGATAAGGTGTTGATTGTTGCATTGACGCTTGGAGATGGGGACTCTAAACTTGCAAAAGATATTGCAGGAAAACTTATAAATCAAGAGTTTCAACCAGCGACACCGACTTTCTTAAATGCAGGTAGAGCAAGAGCAGGAAAGATGGTATCTTGCTTTTTAGTAAATATAGAGGATAGCTGTGAAGGTATATCTTATGGAGTTTCATCTGCAAACCATTTGTCAAAAATAGGCGGTGGGGTTGCGCTTAATTTGACTAGACTTAGGGCTGCAGGCGAATCTATAAAAGGAATCAAAGGAGCAGCCGGCGGGGTTATGGGTGTTGCAAAATTACTAGAGCAATCATTCAGCTATTTCAACCAAATGGGAGCGAGACAAGGCGCTGGGGCAGTTTATTTAAATGTACTTCATCCAGACTTTGAAACACTACTAGACAGTAAAAAGATAAATGCAGACGAAAAAATAAGGCTTACAACACTTTCAATCGGAGCTATAATTCCAGATAAATTTATGGAGCTTGCGGAGAAAAATGAAAATTGTTATGCATTTTATCCACATTCAATTTATCAAAAATACGGTGTTCATCTTGATGAAATAAAAATGGACGAATGGTATGACAAATTAGCACAAGATGATGAAATTGAGAAAAAGGAAATAAATCCAAGGGAACTTCTAACTAGGATTGCACAAACTCAACAAGAATCTGGATATCCATACGTTGTATTTATCGACAGTGCAAACCAACAACATACGCTAAAGGACGTGGGAATGATAAAAATGTCTAACTTGTGCTGTGAGATTTTCCAATACCAAACACCATCAGATATAAAAGGTTATGGTCAAGTCAGCGATTGGGGACAAGATATAAGTTGTAATCTGGGCTCTTTAAATATAGCAAATGTTATGGATAATAAAGATATTGAAAAGACGATAGATGTAGCGATTAGAGCCTTGACATATGTTTCTGACAATACAAATATAGAAGAAGTACCTACTATCAAAAAAGGAAACGACTCATCACATTCAATAGGTCTTGGAGCGATGAATTTACATGGATATTTAGTTAGAGAAGATATAATCTATACGTCAAAAGAAGGTAGAGAATTTGCCGATGTATTCTTCGCAATGATGAGATATTACGCGATAAAAACATCAATGAATATAGCAATTGAAAAAGGAGAAACATTCAACGGATTTGAAAAATCAGAATATGCAAAAGGGCCAGAAAGTGAATTATTTAAAAAATACTGCACAAAAGATTTCTTGCCAACTAGCGAAAAAGTATCAAAATTATTTGAAGGAATAAACATTCCGACAAAAGAAGATTGGAAAGAATTATTACAACAAGTTAAGACAAATGGTATTTATAATGCTTACTTAAGTGCAATCGCACCGACTCAAAGTATAAGCTACGTCCAAAATTCAACTTCGAGCGTTATGCCGATAACTGAGCAGATAGAAGTTAGAACTTATGGAGATTCGACAACAATTTATCCAATGCCGTTTTTAACTAATGAAAACATGCTTTACTACCAATCAGCATACAGAATAGATATGCTAGACCTTATCGATATGGTGGCGATAATTCAAGGACATATTGACCAAGGAATTTCGACAACACTATTTGTAACAGACGACAAAACAACAAGAGATATTGCAAGATACTACATTTATGCACATAAAAAAGGACTAAAAAGCCTTTATTATACTAGAACGAAGATGGAAAGAAATAATGAATGCCTAGTGTGTTCAGTTTAAGATTCAACATAAAGAGGTGATAAAATGACATTTAAATTAAACAACGTACACAAAGCAGTCAACTGGAATGTTGAGGACGACGACTTCACTCAGGCATTTTGGGATCAGAATGTAAAACAATTTTGGCTGCCAGAAGAAATATCAGTGTCAAAAGATGTAAAAGTATGGAGCGAACTTTCGCCAGAGGAGAGAAATCTTTATAAAAAAGTGTTAGGTGGACTGACACTTTTAGACACAAAACAAGCCAACAACGGAATACCATCGATGATGAGTTTGACAGATAATCTTCAACGAAAAGCCGTACTTTCATTTATGGGAACTATGGAAGAAATCCACGCAAAGAGCTATTCATCAATATTTACAACATTATTAACAGTGCCGGAAATAGACGAGATATTTGAATGGATAGAAAGCGAGCCGACTTTACAGAAAAAAGCCGAAATAGTTTTAGCCCAATACGAAAATACAGATGACAGATATGGTCTATATATGTCGATGGCGACATCAGTATTTTTAGAAAGCTTTTTATTTTACTCAGGATTTTTCTACCCATTATTTTTAGCTGGACAAGGAAAAATGATGGCAAGTGGAGAGATAATTTCACTAATACTTAGAGACGAATCACTTCACGGAAAATACATCGGACTTCTTGCACAAGAGATATTCAAAGATTTTTCAAAAGAAGAACAAAAAGAGTACAAATCAAAAGTCATGGACGTATTCGATAGACTTATGGAAAACGAAATAAACTACACAAATACAATATACGAAGGAACAGGGCTAGCTGATGAAGTCATAAACTTCCTAAAATACAACGCAAACAGAGCAATGGAAAACCTAGGATACGACAACAGACTCGAAGTCGACCCAGTAAATCCAATCGTGCTAAACGGACTTAGCACAGAAACAAAAACACACGACTTCTTCTCAACAAAAGGTAACGGATATCAAAAAGGAGTGTATGAATCGCTACAAGATAGTGACTTTATTTTCGATAGGGAGATATAAATTTAGAAGTTTTATATATATTATAAAAAAGACCACATCTTAGAGTTTCATTAACTGAATCTCGAGATGTGGTTATTTATAGTACATAGGAAATTATAGTTCATTTAAAAACTGTTGATAAGTATAATTTCTGTATATGTGCTTCAAAGAAATCTACATTTTTAAGGGTCTTTTGAATTAAAGATTTCTTTATTAATTAAGGTGCTTTTTTATTATTTCTCTAACCCTTTCTATATCGATTTTAGTGAATCTTGAAATAGTTGCCTCATCAAGGCCTTCGCCTAACATATTTAATACTATTTCTACTTGATTTTTCTCAATACCTTTCTCAATACCTTTTTTAATCCCCTTTTTTTCAACTTATGGATCATATAAACTCTTAGTCATGATATTCACCTCTTTTTCTAAGTTTTCATCATCTATATAATTTCTATTTAGATATTCAATTAAATTTTGAATTGCTAAAAGCATACTGTGAAAATCTTCACCGAGGATTTCATCTTGGTCAAATAACTCCTTTGACTCAATAGCTAGTTTTTCATAACATCAACTTCATAAAGAAACTCTTTTTCATCTCCAAAAACTATCATTAATTTTAAGCTATCTTCAATATTTTTATTTTCCTCAAAGAGAATCACCTTCTGCTTTGGAAAATACAATCTTTTGATATTATCCCCATCATAATCAGCATTTTCTTTTCCTTTTCTAAATCCATACTCAAACATACGAATTATCATGGTGTTGTCATTTTTAATTTATTATAACTAATATTTTTCTATTTGGATATCACCTCTTTAGGTATATCTAATTCTTTACTGAAAATTAGTATTTTAAACAAAATAAGTAAATTTTTCTATAATTATAAATATAAAAAATCCATTGGAAAGTACGAGGTTTAGGTTATGATATAATATAAGTAAAAATATCAATTAAGGAGCAAGTATGATTAGAGATTTAAAACAAAAAGATATAGATAAAGTTATGGAAATCTGGCTTGAAAGCACAATAAAAGCACACGACTTCATGCCAGAAAAATACTGGCAAGACAATTACAATGCAGTAAAAGATATATACATACCACAGTCGAAAACTTATGTTTATGAAGAGGGGGAAGAAATTAAAGGTTTTATAAGCATATTAAACGACGACTTTATAGGGGCATTATTTGTATCACTGAATGAGCAAGGAAAGGGGATTGGCTCAAAGTTAATAGAGTATGCAAATGCTAAATTTGATAATTTAAAATTAGCTGTATATAAACAAAATCAAAAATCGGTTGATTTTTATATTAAAAAGGGATTTGAAATTTTATCGGAAGAGATTAACGAAGATTCAGGTTTTGAAGAATATATTATGGTTTATAAATAGCAAAATCTTAAAAAGAGTATATATCCAGCCAAAGTAGCTAGGGATATACTCTTTTAATCTTTAATATAAAGATATTTTATTCAACTTCTTTAAGTAAATCTTCAGCAGAAATTCCATACAATTTTGCCAATGCCAATAAATTTGAAGTACTTGGGTCAGAGGCACCATTTTCCCATTTCGAAACAGCTTGTCTGCTTACACCGATTGATTCTGATACGAATTCTTGTGTCATTTTACATCTTATTCTATTTTCTTTTAATACCTCACCCAAAGATTTTCTGATTATCGCTTTTTCGTGTCTAACATCTGTTGATTTTAGATATTTTAAAAGACAGCGAACAATAAGTATAAGTAATCCTAAAAAAATTGCCAAAATAATAATGTATAATACTACACTAATTATAAATTGTACTCCTAATGCCATTTGTAAATATCTCCTTTCCTTTTTCTAATATAAATATATCAAAAATATCTAGTTACTTCTACCAACTACTGCGCAACTATCAGTTGCATTAGGGTAAAATACTCTATTTTAGGAAATTTTTGTTTCATAAAACAAAAAACTATGACACAATATAATTAATAAGTAATTTAAAAGAATATTAATATGAAAAAGGTAGTTTAAAAGTAAAAAAAATTTAATTTACAAGTAAAAGCTAGGAGGGGTATTATGATTAATTTGAGCAAGGGACAAACTATTGATTTAACAAAAAAAGAAGTTGGACTAAAACATCTAGATGTAGGTTTAGGGTGGATAACTAGAATGGATTTAGACACAATTGCATATTTATTAGATTCAAACGACAAACATATCGAAACAGTATACTTTGGAATAAAAGAAAGTAAAAATAAATCAGTTAGACTAAGTGGAGATGATTTAGTCGGTGGTGGAGCAGGGGACAACGAGGTTATATACATAGATTTGGACAAGTTAGATTCAAGGGTGCAAAAAATCGCTCTATATGCAAATATATTTAAATTCTTTGGACTTGGGAAAAAGACTTTCTCAGACGTAAAAGATGCATACATAAGAGTTGTAAACAGAGATACAGGAAAAGAGATATGCAAATATGTACTTGCTGAAAATGGGGCTGGATGTGATGCTTTCCATTTTGCCGATTTAGTCAAAAACGGCTCAGAGTGGAAGTTTGTTGCAGTTGGAAATGGATGCAATGGTTCTGTTGATAAATTGAGAAAGAAATATTTATAAAATATTGTTATGATGATTTTTATATATTGAAAGTTTTTTAGAATAAATTACTCTTTATAATGTATACATAAATAATTTTTAAATCTGCATTATTTTGGAAATGAAATTCTGCTATAATGAAAGTATAAATAGTTATAGAAAGGGGTAATAGCTATGAAAAAAAATTTAATTATCACAATAAGTAGAGAATATGGTAGCGGCGGAGGAGAAATCGGTAGAAGGTTATCTAAAGCATTAGGAATACCTTGCTATGATAAAGAATTACTTACAATAGCAGCGAAGGAAAGTGGTTATTGCCAAGAATTTTTTGAAAAATACGATGAAAAACCTATCAAAACATTGAGTTATTTTTCATACGACCAAACAATGTCATCATTACCAATAGGTCATCAACTATTCTTAAAACAATTTAACATAATCCAAGATTTAGCTGAAAAAGAGTCTTGCATATTTGTAGGTAGAGCAGCAAACTATGCATTAAGAGATAAATTCGACTCAATAGATGTTTTTATACATGCTGATTTTGAAACAAGAAGAGAAAGAGCAATTGAAGAACATGGTATTGAAGAAAAGAAAAGTGCAAAAACAGTCAAAAAGATAGATAAAGAGAGAACTTCTTTTTATAATTTCTATACAAGCATGAAGTGGGGAGATGCTAGGGACTTTGATCTTTGCATAAATACCAGCAAGATAGATATTGATGAAGCTGTTGAAATAATTTTGGCGACAGTTAAAAAACATTATGATAAATAGGATTAATATTTATAGAAATTTATAATTAAACTATAGGAATAATATTTTTCATAAAAACAACTACATTTTAGATTTTGGTATACTGAATTCTAAAATGTGGTTATTTTAGTTTTTGAATAATTTATAATTTCTAATATATTATTTTAAGCGACACAAGAAGTAGTTGTGACAACTTTTATATATTAATTTTAAAAAAGTTCCACTAAAAGATATAGCATCAGCATTTGAAATGTATAAAACTCCAGGGACAGTAAAGGGAAAATTATTAGTAGATAGTGAGGTAATAGATTAATTTTAATCTATATATGAATCCATAGTAGTACTTATTTAAAAAGATAAATTATATAAAAATAACAGAGAGGTAGATTATGATTACAACAATTATATTAAATGTATCTGTTGATAAGGTATACCATATAAATGAAACTGTAGAATCAGGCAAAGTAATAAAAGTTGCTACTTGTAATATGACAGCAGGTGGAAAAGATCTTAATGTATCGAAAGTTATAAAGATATGTGGTGAAGAAATACAAGCGACAGGATTTGTTGGAGGGCATAACGGCGAGTTAGTAAAAGAACTTCTTCAAAAAGACGAAATAAAAAGCAAATTTATAAATACAAAATCAGAGACTAGAAATTGTATAAATATCTTAGATCAAGACAATATATCTACAGAATTTTTAGAGCCTGGTCAACCAATATCAAAATATGAAAAAGAATTATTTATAAAAGAATTTGATAAAATCTTAGATAATACAAATGTAGTAACTATTTCGGGAAGTGCTCCACAAGGATTAAACAAAGACATATATAAAGTTTTGATAGATATGGCAAAAGCTAAAGACAAAAAAGTAATCTTAGATACAATATCAGCAGCTAATGCACTAACTAATTCAACAGGAAGTTTTAAACAAGAAGATGCAGAAAGTATTTACAAAGATATTGAAATAACAAAAATAAATATTGAAAACTAAATAAAAAGGTAAATAAATCCAAATTATAAAATCCTGTTTTATCAATTTTTAAAAGGGTATATAACAAATGTCGACAAATAGATATAGAAAGCTTTCTAAAAATTGATTTACAGGAGAAATAAAATGGAAGATAGAGTAGTATGTTCATGTTTAGATGTTACTTATAACACAATAAAAGAAGCAATAGAAAATGGTGCTAAAACTTTAGACGATATAAAAGATGAAACTGAAGCAGGTACTATATGTGGTATGTGTGAAGATGAAATACAAGAAATAATAGATGAATTAGTAAAATAATTTTTTATAAAAAGACTATGGAGATGAGTTATTCATCATCTATAGTCTTTATTTGATTTTAATCTCATATTTTAAAGACATTTTGCAAATAATCAATATATGAGATAAAATATAGATATGTTAAAAAAATGTTTATCTACACAATAACTGGGTATATAAATAAGAAACACAATATTACGATAAATAATATAATAAGAGCGGCGATGAAGATATATTGACATAAATTATTGAAAAACTAGGAGGTAAATTAATGAGCAATGTATTTGAAGTAAAAAAGGATATCTATTATACAGGAGTTTTGGATAAAGAACTAGAGGTATTCGATATAATAATGGAGACTGAGTTTGGAACAACTTACAATTCATATCTTATAAAAGATGAAAAAACAGTTTTAATAGATACTGTAAAATCAACTTTTAAAGATCTATTCTTTGAAAAAATAGAACAAGTAACACCAATCGAAGATATAGACTACATAGTAGTTCACCATACTGAGCCTGACCATGCGAGTAGTTTATCATATATATTAGACAGAAATCCAGATGCAGTAGTTTATTGTACTACAGCAGCTAAAAACTACTTAACTAGCCAATTAAACAGAGACTTTAAATTTAAAACAATAAAAGATGGAGAAGTTTTAAATATAGGTAAAAGAAACTTAAGATTTATAACTGCGCCAATGCTTCACTGGGCAGATACTATGTTCACTTATGTAGAAGAAGACAAAGTATTATTCACTTGTGATGCTTTTGGATGTCACTATGGTGATTTTGATGCAGAATGTGTTGCAAATAACGAAGACTATATAAAAGCATCAAAAGTTTACTATGACTGTATAGTTAAACCATTTGCACAATACGTATTAGACGGTGTAGACAAAGTTGTAGGCTTAGGTATTGATTTTGACACTATCTTAACTTCACATGGTCCAATATTATCAAAAGAACCTATGGAACAAGTAAAAAGATATGTACAGTGGTCACAAGAAGCTGTAGACGCTACTAATAAAGACAAAGTTAGTATATTCTACTTATCAGCTTATGGAAATACTAAAAAAATGGCGGAAAAAATTGCGGAAGGTGCTAAATCTGAAGGAGTAGAAGTAGGTCTTTACGATTTAGAACAATTAACTCACGAAGAAATGCACGACAAATTCTTAGAATCAAAAGTAGTTGTATTAGGTTCACCAACAATAAACAGAACAATGGTTAAACCTATGTGGGACTTATTCTCTAATGTAGACCCAATGGCTAACAGAGGAACATTAGCAGGTGTATTTGGTTCTTATGGATGGAGTGGTGAAGGTATCACAATGGCAGAAAATACATTAAAATCAATGAACTTCAAAATGCCAGTTGAAACAGTTAAGAAAAAATTCTTCCCAGATGAAGCAACTTTAGAAGCTTGTGTAGAAGCTGGTAAAGAATATGCTAAATTAATAAAATAAGACACCAATATTAATAAAATATTTAACATAAATAATACCAATATAAAAAATAGCATGTAATATATACATGCTATTTTTTTAATTCTAAGGAAATTATATATTATTTGTTTTGTGGATAATGTATAATTACCAACCTATTAATTAAAGCAACGGAATCTACGATTCGTTGGCGATATGAACGTAGTGAATTTATTATTTAAAAATTTTCACTATACCTTCATCATTTAGATATTTGAGAAGTGAAATTGTAATCGGAAGACCCAACATTCCTATAAAACCTAGAAAATGAAGCCCAATAAACATACTTATAAGTGTGACAACTGGGTGTAGTCCGACTTGTTGCCCCACTAGCTTTGGCTCTATAATATTTCTTATTATTGTCACGATTATATAAATAACAGCGACACCAATTCCTACCGTAAAATTTCCATATAGCAATGCAATTATCGCCCAGGGAATCATTATTCCACCAGTACCCAATACAGGTAAAATATCAAATATAGCTATACAAAGTGCTATAAGTATAGAGTTTGGAATTCTTAAAATTGTAAGTCCAATTGCAAGTTCTGTAAAAGTGATAGTAAGTATAAGCAAATAAGATAAAAAACATTTAAATAGGGTAGTAGTGATATATTTTTTACTTTCTTTTATAGATTCAGACGCATTTTCAGGTATTTGTCTTTTTATGAAGTTTATTATCTTTTCAAAATCGATAGTTATAAAGAATGTAACTATTATTGTGATTATAGTTTTTAGGAAGATGCTAGGTATAGCTGTTGCAAATCCTGATACATAGCTTACGACCATAGTAGAAAACTTGCTTACAAAATTACCTAAAGTACTTATCAAACTAGAAGAACTTTCTTCTAATGCTGAAATTATATTTGGATCTAATGAAAGAAACAAATTCTCGAAATGTTGGAATGTATCTTTTATATATGGTTCAAAATAAGTTGAGAAAAATTGTGGCATTGTTGTAAATAGACCTTGAATTAATATTAAAATTTTTGTACCTATTAAGATTATTATAAAAGATGCAACTGCATAAAATGCAAGGACAAATAATATAGATATAAGTGCCCTATTAAGGTGAAATGTCTTGCAACAGAATTTAATTAATGGATTTAAAATTGCAGCTATTATAAATGCAATTAAAAATGGCGTAAGTATAGGGCCTAAAAGCTTGATTATAAGTATGATTCCGCCTATAATAACGCCGAAGTAATAGAATTTTATAAGAAATTCTTTTTGTTTTTGTAGCTTCAAATCTGGTTTACTTTCCATCTTATAACCCCCAATCTATAAATGCAGATAGCATCCAGACATAGATATTTTTATATTTGTATTTTAAAATTTAGACTATCTAAATACTTATGATATTTTAATATGAATTATTATTAATTATATATGATTTGAATACTAGATTAGATTAAATATTTTTAACATAAAATTTATTTATAATTAAAAAAGATGAAGCAAAACAAAGTTTTACTCCATCTCATATAAAAAATTAGTATAATAATTTATTAATCTTAGGTTAAAATTATATAACTGCTTCTTCGTCGTCATCTCCCCAACATTCAACTTTTCCAAGACCTTTTATATTGGCAGGATTAAATGTTGGATTTTTGATTCCAGCTTTTCTTTGCATAGTATAATCATCTAAAGCTCTGAAAGCAAATTTACCAAGAAGAGTTATTGCGACTAAGTTTACTATTGCCATAAGTGCCATCATTACATCAGCTAAGTCCCAAACGATTTGGACTTTTGTAAGAGAACCAAATAAAACCATAGCGATAACAATTACTCTAAACCCAGTCATTAATGGTTTATTTTCTCCGAATATAAACTCTATATTAGATTCTCCATAATAGTAGTTTCCAACTATTGAACTGAAAGCAAATAAGAATATGCATATAGCTATAAATGTATATCCGAAAGATCCTATATGATAACTTAAAGCTTCTTGTGCAAGTTCTATACTAGTAGCACCACTAGTTACGTTAAATTGAGTGTATAGAAGTACCATAAATGCAGTACAAGTACAGATTATTATTGTATCTGTGAATACACCAAGTGTTTGGATTAAACCTTGTTTTACAGGGTGTGAAGTATCAGCAGTTGCAGCAGCATTAGGTGCACTACCCATACCAGCTTCATTAGAGAATAGACCTCTTTTTATACCAACTAATATTGTTCCTGTAAAAGTACCAACTGTAAAATCTTTAAAATTAAGTGCTTCTGAGAATATAGCTTCAAATATTTGTGGCATTAAATTTATGTTTTTGAAAACTATAAATAATGCAACTAATATATATGCAACAGCGAATACTGGAACTATAACTTCAGTTATTTTTGCTATTCTTTGAACACCACCGAATATAACAGCAGTAGTTAATGCACATAATATTATTCCCATAAGTAATTTATTTGTTCTGAAAGCTGCGTTAAATGCAACTGTCATTGTATTTGATTGAACAGCATTAAATACAAATGCGAAAGCTATAGTTATTAATATTGAGAATAGTATTGCCATCTTTTTATTTTTTAAGCCTTGTTCTATATAATAAGCTGGACCACCTCTAAAAGCATCTCCATCTTTAACTTTATATATTTGAGCTAAAGTACTTTCTATAAAACTTGATGCAGCACCTATAAGTGCAACAACCCACATCCAAAATATTGCTCCAGGACCTCCACCTACTATTGCGATTGAGATACCTGCTATATTACCAGTACCAACTCTAGATGCAGTACTTATACAAAATGCCTGGAATGAAGAAATTTTTCCTTCTTTTTTAGCATCTTTGTCCATACCATCACCTAAAAGTCTGAACATTTCTTTAAAATACCTGAATTGAACAAATTTAGTTCTTATAGTGAAGTATATTCCTAGAACTATTAGAGCAGCTACAAGAATATAAGTCCATAAAAATGTATTTGTTACATTTATGATATTACTTAAAGTCTCCATAAATTCCTCCTCAAAATAAAATATAGTAATTATAAATTTGTAATTTACCCAAAATAATAAAATATATACATTATATTCCGAAAATTAAAAATAAATTGATTGTATTTTTTTATTAATT
>NZ_CABQXJ010000001.1:0-99433 GCF_902468165.1 uncultured Intestinibacter sp. | reverse complement strand
GTAAGGTTCTTCGCGTTGCTTCGAATTAAACCACATGCTCCACCGCTTGTGCGGGTCCCCGTCAATTCCTTTGAGTTTCACTCTTGCGAGCGTACTCCCCAGGCGGAGTACTTAATGCGTTAGCTGCGCCACCGAAGGGGGTAACCTCCGACAGCTAGTACTCATCGTTTACGGCGTGGACTACCAGGGTATCTAATCCTGTTTGCTCCCCACGCTTTCGTGCCTCAGTGTCAGTTACAGTCCAGAGAGCCGCCTTCGCTACTGGTGTTCCTCCTAATATCTACGCATTTCACCGCTACACTAGGAATTCCACTCTCCTCTCCTGCACTCAAGTCCTCCAGTTTCAAGAGCTTACTACGGTTGAGCCGTAGCCTTTCACTCCTGACTTAAAAGACCGCCTACGCACCCTTTACGCCCAGTAAATCCGGATAACGCTAGCCCCCTACGTATTACCGCGGCTGCTGGCACGTAGTTAGCCGGGGCTTCCTCCTCAAGTACCGTCATTATCTTCCTTGAGGACAGAGCTTTACGACCCGAAGGCCTTCATCGCTCACGCGGCGTTGCTGCATCAGGCTTTCGCCCATTGTGCAATATTCCCCACTGCTGCCTCCCGTAGGAGTTTGGACCGTGTCTCAGTTCCAATGTGGCCGATCACCCTCTCAGGTCGGCTACTGATCGTCGCCTTGGTGAGCCATTACCTCACCAACTAGCTAATCAGACGCGGGTCCATCCTGTACCGCCGGAGCTTTGATAAGAAAAACATGCGAATTTCTTATGTTATCCCGTATTAGCATACCTTTCGGTATGTTATCCGTGTGTACAGGGCAGGTTACCCACGCGTTACTCACCCGTCCGCCGCTCTTCTCCGAAGAGAATCGCTCGACTTGCATGTGTTAGGCACGCCGCCAGCGTTCATCCTGAGCCAGGATCAAACTCTCAAATAAAAGTTGTTTACCTGCTCAGACTAATCATTATCTGAAATATCTGGCTTGGTTTGTTGTTGGTTTTAATTCGTGTGAATTAAAGTTTATTAATTAACCTACTGTTTAATTTTCAAAGTTCATTTGCTTAACTTGCTTAACTTTTTAAGTTGTTTCGCTCGTTTCAGCTTCTTTAGTTTAACAAACTTAGTTTTGTTTGTCAACTCTTTTTTTAAAAACTTTTTTAGCTTTCGTCGCTCTTTCAGACTTACTCGCTTTCTAAGTTCTTGCCCTCTCTCAAGGACAAGTAATACTATACCACCATAAAATATATACGTCAACACTTTTTTTGATATTTTTTCATTTTTTTAATTCTAATGAAATTATGTATTATCTAGTCTATTGATAATACATAATTTCCAACTTATCATCAATACATATTCTTTTATAAAAAACCATATAATAAAAATAACCTTAAGATAAGGAAAGGTGATTTTTTATGTATGATTTTGAAAGTGTTAAAAACTTATATGAAGACGGATATAGATGTATCTACTATGACAATAACCAAAGTAATCCTGCTGTTTACTTAAAAAATTTTGAAAGCGAAGATTCTAAAGAAATCCAATTTGAAGATGAAGACCAATTCACACAATTTAAAGATTATCTAGATTCTTTAAATTCTCTTAGAGGATAATAAATCTTTGCATAAAAAAACTATACATATTTTAAAAAAAATATGTATAGTTTTTTATTTTTTAAATTTTAATAAAAGCGCTAAATTTCCTATTTTAATGTTGCTATCTGTTTAATAAGAGCTATTAGTTCATTTCGATCTATTTCTGTTTGTTTTCTTTTTTCTTTATATTCCTGGATGTTAACAACTTTTTTCTTAGTTTCTTTCATAAATTTCACTTCCTAATACAAATTATTAACTTATTTATAGATATTCTATACTAGATTATAATCTCCTTTATTTTTAAAAACAAATTTCCAATATTTTATCTAAAAAAGGATATATTTTTCAGAGATATGGTGTCATAAATCGAAAAATACAAAAAAATAGTATAAAATATCAATTTTTTAATATATTCTTAACTTATATTGTACTTAAAATATAAATTTAAAAGCTAGATAGAAATGTAATAAATTTATTTATTAGTTTTTATATATTCAATTGCTCTGTCTAATTGTTTCTCTTTATCCTTTTCTACTATGTCAGGCTTAATTCCTTGTTTGTTTATATAATCTCCATTTGGAGTATAGTATTGTGCTGTTGTTAATTTATATCCTGTTCCATCGTTAAATTCTTTAACGCTTTGAACAAGACCTTTACCATAACTTGTTGTACCAACTGCTATACCTGCTTTATTATCAACAATTGCTGCAGTTAATATTTCTGATGCTGATGCACTATTTTCATTTATTAAGACAACTATAGGTAAATCAACTTTATTTTTATCAGATTTATAGTATTGAGTTTCTCCTTTATTGTCTTTTGTATATACTATTGTTCCTTCTCCTAATAGATAATCAGCTATATCTACACATATATCTAATAATCCACCTGGATTATCCCTAAGGTCTATAATTAATGATTTTATATTTTTCTTTTGTAAAGAAGTTACAGCTTCTTTAAATTCTTTATATGTATTTTTATCAAATGATGTTATTTGTATATATCCAATATTATCGTCTTTTACTTCACTATGTACGCTATCGACGATTATTTCTTCTCTTTTTACTGTTACATCAAATTGTTTATCGTCTCTTTTTATAGTTAATACAACTGAAGTTCCAGCTTTGCCTTTTATTTTACTCGCTGCTAATGTAGATTCTGAGTATTTTACTTTATCTCCATCTACTTTTAAGATAATATCTCCTGCTTTAAGTCCGCTTTTTTCCGCAGGATAGTTTTTTATTACTGATTGAACAACAATGTTATCATTATCATTGCCACTCATATAAATTCCTATACCTACAAAAGAGCCTTGAGTTTGTTCTTTTAATAAATTAAATTCTTCTTTTGTATAATATTCAGAATAAGGGTCTTCTAAAGATTGTACTAACCCCTTTTCTGCACCAAGTATTAATTTATCTTCATCTACATCTTGATAGTAATCTTCTTCAACAATATTTTCTAAAGCTATCAACTTGTCATATTTTTTATATTTTTCGTATAAACTTCTAGACATAAATACCCCTTTAAATAAGAAAACTTGGACTAAAATAGTACATATTACAGTTGCTACAACTAAGCTTACAGACCCTATAATGAGCTTCTTCTTTGACATATTTCCTACATCTCCTTTTAAATAAACTATTACTATTATATGATAATCTATCCTTTTTATTACTATTTACCAAATTTGTTGATTTAAAGCAATCAACTATACTAGAATTTATAGTAAAGGATATTAATTATATCTTCAATATTATATCATATATATACAAAGGGGTAGATTTTATGAAAAAAGAATTTAGAAAAAAAGTAATTGCAGCAAGACAAGCTAAAGACAAAGACTTTATTGAAAAAAATTCAGACATAATAACAGAAAAATTACTTCAAATGGATTGTATAAAAAACGCTCAAAATATAATGCTCTATTTAGACTTTAATAATGAGGTTCAAACTGATCATCTAATTAACAAGCTTATCTCTCTTAGAAAAACTGTAACATCTCCTATAACTATTGTAAAAGATAGAGTATTAATTCCTGCACAAATTACAGATTTAGAAAATGGAATCAAGGTTGGAGCTTATAATATTAGAGAGCCAAAACCTGATGCTCCAACATTAGATGTTAAAGATTTAGACTTAGTTATTGTGCCTGCAGTTGCTTATAGCGAAGATTGTTATAGACTTGGCTATGGAGGTGGGTATTATGATAGATTTATTGAAAGATTGAGAGATGATGCAGTCACTATAGGTATTGCTTTTGAACTTCAGATTTTCCCAGAGGTACCAAAAGAACCTCATGATGCTCAACTCGACTACATAGTAACAGAAAGTAGAATATTAACTCCAAATAAGTAATCATTTATTTTTAAATTTATATAAATATTGATATATAAAAAGCACATGGGCATTATACTCATGTGCTTTATATTTTAAGTATATTATTTGCTATTATTTTGTCCTTGGAATTTCTGATTTAACTCAATCTTATCAGGTAATGATTCCATGTTTGTCTCTAAAACAACAAAAGGATATGCATCCTCTTTTTCTTTATATACAGCTTCAACTATCATAACCTGTTTTCCATCTTTATCTTGAAGATTTATTTTTTCAACATCTATACCATACTCTTCATTTTGACCCCTAGTTACTATAACATATACTTTGCCATCGATTATGGTAGCTAGTGCTCTTTCTTGGTCTATGTAATCATCCATCATATCCAGTATTTTATCTGGAATGGAATCTCTTTGAACTATAACATAGTCTACAGCTTTTATATCCTCACCAAACATTTTTGGAAGTATTATAAATCCTGCCAATATAAATATAATTAAACAAATGCCATAGACCATACCCTTCATATTGAATTTAACATCCAATTATATCACCCCCATATATTTAAAATATATGAGGCTTATATTTTTCCTATTCTAAAATTTTCAAATTAAAAAAACTGATTAATTCAAGATTTTTAATGTATCTTGCATAATCAGTTTATATTTATATTCAAAACTATGATTTATATTCTATAGCTTCTTTTACTTTTTTAATAATATTATCAGATGTTAATCCATATGCTGATATTAATTCTGATGGTGTTCCAGATTGTCCAAAAACATCAGTAACGCCTATTTTCTTTACTATAACAGGATATTCTTCCGTTACTACCTCACTTACTGCACTACCTAGTCCACCTATTGTACTATGTTCTTCAGCAGTGATAATTGCACCTGTCTTTTTCGCAGAATCAATTATTAATTCTCTATCAATCGGTTTTATTGTAGGCATATTAATTACCCTAACATCTATACCTTCTTCTTCTAATTGTTCGCTTGCTTTAATAGCTTCATTTACCATTATTCCACAAGCTATTATTGTTGCATCCGTACCATCTTTTAGTATTACACCTTTTCCTATTTTAAAGTCATAATCATTATTAAATATTGTTGGAACTGAACTTCTACCTAATCTTACATATACAGGTCCAGTATAATTTGATATTTCGAAAATCATCTTTCTAGCTTCAACACCATCTGCTGGAACTAAAACAGTCATATTAGGTATTGATCTCATTATCGAAATATCTTCTATACTTTGGTGTGATGCTCCATCTTCACCAACAGTTATCCCTGCATGTGTAGCACATATCTTTACATTTAAATTAGGATAGCAAACCGAGTTTCTTATTATTTCAAAAGCTCTCCCTGTTGCAAATACAGCAAAAGTACTTACAAAAGGTATTTTTCCAGTTGTAGATAAACCACAAGCAGCCCCTATTAAATTTTGTTCGGCTATACCCATATTAAAAAATCTCTTTGGAAACTTTTTAGCAAATTCACACGTTTTTGTCGATTTAGATAAATCTGCATCTAAAACTACTATATCATCTCTTAAATCGCCTAATTCCACTAAAACCTGTCCATAAGCCTCTCTTGTTGCAATATTATTCACGGCAAACACCTCCTAAATCCAATAAAGCTTGTTTTAATTCTGAATGACTTGGCGCATTCCCATGCCAACTAGCTTGATTCTCCATAAAAGAAACACCCTTTCCTTTTACTGTTTTTGCAATTATCATAGTTGGTTTACCTACTGTATCTTTTGCAATATCTAAAGCAGCAAATATTTGGTCATAATCATGTCCATCTATTGTTATTACATTCCATCCAAATGATTTAAATTTACCTTCTATTGGATTTACATTCATAACATCTTCTATGTTGCCGTCTATTTGAAGTCCATTATGGTCTAAAAATACAATTAGGTTGTCTAGTTTATAATGTGATGCACTCATAGCAGCTTCCCACACTATACCTTCTTGTATTTCACCATCTCCTAATAGTGCATATACATTCCATGGCGCATTATCTAGTTTTGACCCCATTGCCATACCACAAGCTACTGAAAATCCCTGACCTAAAGAACCTGTAGACATCTCAACTCCTGGCACCTTATTCATATCAGGATGTCCCTGTAACATTGCCCCAAATTTTCTAAAGCTCAATAATTCATTTTTATCAAAAAATCCTCTTTCCGCCAAAGTAGCATATAACACAGGTGCAGCATGTCCTTTAGACAAAATAAATCTATCTCTATCTTCCATTTTAGGATTTGTTGGATCTATATTCATTTCATCAAAATATAATGCCGTCAAAATTTCAACAGCTGATAAAGATCCTCCTGGATGTCCAGATTTTGCTCCATGTATCATAGTAACGATTTCTTTTCTTATGATACTCGCAATCTCATTTAATCCCTTATGGTCTCTCATGTGATTTACCTCCTAATTTTAAACTGATATCACTATATAGTACTATTATAATACTCATTCTTACTTATTATATCATTATTAAAATTATTTTTTAATCTTTATATTTTTATATATTAAAAAATTCGCTTCGCTCATGGCTCCAACGAATCAAAGATTCCGTTGCTTTAGTTAATAAGTTGGAAATTAAAAAAGACTATTGATTTTCTAATTTCAATAGTCTTTTACATATTAAACAAACCTAAACTTATTTGAAGGCTATTATCTATTTTTAACATCATGTTTTTATCTAGACAACCTATTTTTTCTCTCAGCCTCTTCTTATCTATAGTTCTAATTTGTTCTAAGAGAATAACAGAATCTTTATTTAGTCCATATTCATTGGCACTTATCTCGATATGTGTAGGCAACTTAGCTTTATTAATTTGTGATGTTATCGCCGCTACAATAACTGTAGGACTGTATTTATTTCCGATATTGTTTTGAATTATTAAAACAGGCCTCACACCTCCTTGTTCAGAACCGACAACAGGACTTAAATCTGCATAATATAGATCTCCTCGTCTTATCTCAGAGTTGAGATTACTCAACTTTTGCTATATCTCCTTTAGAGTCATTTTCTAAAGAAATCTCATCTGTCATTCCTAATTCAGCTAATGAAAGATTAATCCTTCCCATTTCTTTATAACCTTTTATCATAGTTTCTTTTAAGTTTAATTTCTTCTTTTGGGTTATATAAAATTGAAATGCAGCCTTTGCAAAATCTTCTCTATTACTATTTTCCATTTGAATAATTTTATCTACCTCTGATAAAATTCCCTCTGGCAAAGTAAATACAATTTTTTCTTTATTTTTATTGTTCACAAAACCGCCTCCTAGGAATACTATCTATTCTAATTTTACCAAATAGATACACGAATGTAAAATTGCATTTCTTACCATCCAATATACGTCTATATCCGATCTAGCTAATAGTATTCTATTCATTTTTTTATTTTTAATATTACTCCTTAAAGTTATAAAGAAACCTTTATTATAAAACCTTTTAAAGATGTATATTTTTTAAGGCATATTTAATGAAATTATATTTATATGAAGTATATAAATGAATATAATTTTTATATGCTATAAAAAATCTTCAATTTAAATATTTATAATATAGATTTTTAAACACTTTGCAATTTAAGTATTATAATCCTTTAAATTAGATTATTAGCTTAATTATATTAATGAGATTCTTATAAAATTATAGAGACCTTGTTATCTAGACTCAATTTAGAGGTTATTAATTCTTTGGTTGAAAATCGGTATAATTTACAATAAACTTTTTTTCACCTTCACTATTTAGTATTTCCATTTTTACAGGATTTTTAGTCTTTTTATCTATATACAATATTTGCTTGCTTAGACAAGAATTTTCATGTGATAAATCTCTTTCTAAAATTAACTGTTTTTCTGAAACACTCATATTTATAGAATCCTCTTGTAAAAAATCTTGCACAAAGTCACCTATAAATAAATATAGTTTATTATCTCCTACGTTTGGAAGTTCTATTACATCATCTAACTGTTTATTTTTTATAATTATTTTATCTTTATAGTACTCTGTAGTTTTACCATTTAAGTTCTTTGGTTCAATTATTTCTAGTTTATAGTATGACGGCTTTTTATAGGTATGATTCATTATGTATTTACTTTCACTTTTATTATTTATTATTGTTATTTCTGCTTTGCATGTATACGACGTCATCTTTGTTATTTTCTTTTGGAAATCTTCATATATATCTTCTTTTGTTTGTTTGCTTAAGTTTTTACATCCTACTAAGTTTATTACTGTAAATACTAATAGAAAAATTAATACTATCGTTTTTCGTTTTTTCATATAGTTAACTCCCTCCCCTTTTATATTAATATTCATGGAGGAAGTTAATTATTAATATTATTAGGACATTCTGTTAATTTCCACTTATTATTAGTGAATTTGCTACAGCATAATTTTTACTATGGGATATACTTACTTTTATTTCTTTAATGTTATATTTTATGCAAATTTCACTTAAATTATTATAAGTATTAACAATTGGTTTTCCTAATTCATCTCTTAAAATTTCTATATCTTTTAGCTTAAATCCCCTGATTCCTGTTCCGATAGCTTTACTTATTGCTTCTTTTGATGCAAAATTACCGGCAATACTTTCAAATTTAAAATTATTTTCTTTAAAATATAAAACTTCTTTTTCTGTAAAATTTCTCTCTAAAAACCTAGGATTTTTTTTAATAGCATTTTCTATTCTATCTATTTCTATAATATCTATCCCTATTCCAAATATATTCATATTTATTCTCCTTAAAATAAGTATGTTCTTCTATATATTTTTTAATACAAATTATTCTATATACTCCAAAAATTTTTTAACAGCTAATGACAAACTTTTTTTATTTCTATATGCTAGCCCTATATTTCTATAAGTAGCTACTTCTAATCGTTTTGCTGTAATTTTATATGGATTTCGTTGCAAAATTAGTCTTGGTAATATACTTATTCCCAAACCATTTTCAACCATAGACATTATCACATAATCATCTAATGTAGTAAAATGTATATCCGGTGTAATATTATACTTTTCAAATATCTCCGTAATTTCCATTTTTACTCCCTTTTCTAATAACATAAACGGATAATTTGATAATTCTTTTATTGGAAAATATTCTTTGTCAGCCAATTTATGATTTTCTGGTAAAACAACCATTAGCTCATCTTCCATTAATTCAACCCTTCTGATGTTAATTCAACACCTGATTTGCTGCGTTCAAGAAGTGATATATTCCATTCTTTTTCTAAATCACTAATCATTCTACTTATTCCAGATTGTGAATAATTAAGTATTTCTGCTGCTTTTGTAAAACTTCCATATTCAATAGTTTTAACAAAAGCCATATATTTTTGTATGTTCGTATCCATACATATTTCCCACCTTTTAAATCTGTTTTTGTAATGTTTAACATGATAAATATTCGTTTTTGTAATTTATAAACCAATGATATACTATAATTAAAGAGTTTTCAACGAAAACAAACTAATTGGTTGCGCAACCTTTTTAAATTTATAATATCTACAATTAAATAAAAAAGGCGGTGAATTCTTATACACTTTAATGCTAAGTGTATAACTAAAAATGAAAAAATCATATCTAAAATATATATCAGCATTATTTATTTTTGGTTCAAATGGAATTGTTGCAAGCTATATTCATTTAAATAGCTATGAAATAGTATTTTTAAGAACGCTAATCGCTAGTATATTTCTTTTATGTGTATTCCTGTTATCTAAACGTAAATCAGAAGTATTAGAAAATAAAAAGGATTTTTTATATTTAGTAGCTCTAGGAGTAACAACTGGAGTCTCTTGGATATTTTTATACCAAGCATATGCAGAAATTGGTGTTAGCTTAGCGACTTTAACTTATTATTGTGGTCCGATAATTATAATATTATTGTCACCTTTTGTTTTTAAAGAGAGTTTAAATATTTATAAGATATTAGGTTCTGTAGTTATTTTTATAGGAATGATTCTTACAAATGGTAACCAATGCTCAAATGCGGGTCTGTCATTTGGATTAGTCTATGGTATATTTGCAGCATTAACTTATAGTATATTAATTATATTTGCAAAACAAGTTAAAGTTGTATCTGGAATTGAATATACTTTAATACAACTTATCTCATGTTTAATTACAGTTGGTATATACTTAACAATAAAACAAGGACCTTATATTCCAAATCTTATGCAAAATATATTCCCTGTTTTATTTTTAGGAATTGTAAATACAGGCATTGGATGTTGTCTATATTTCTCAGCTATAAAAGAACTTTCTGCTGGAAGTGTTGCTATTTGTGGTTATTTAGAACCACTATCTGCATTATTATTTTCAGCACTATTATTGAGTGAGAGATTATCATTTATACAAATAATAGGTGCAATTTGTATCATTGGAGGCGCAATATTTGCAGAATCATATAAATATATAAAATTATCTAATTATCAATCAAAAGATTCATACTGTGAAATAGAGGATTCATGTGAATTATCAGCTGATAAATCAGTAAGCAAGTAAATAAAAAGGAGTTATCTTTTTAGTATTAAACTATTCTAGATAACTCCTCTTTTATTTATATTTTACTATATAGTTTCTTTTGCAGCTCCATTATCCCATGATGCTGATTCAGTTAATATAGTAGTTTTTTCTTTAGTAACAGTGATAAATCCTCCAGAAATTCTTCCTTCTTTAAATTTACCATCTTTTTTTATTCTTAATTGTCCTTCAACTAATCCTGCTACAAATGGTATATGGTCTTTTAAAATAGCTCTATCGCCTTTTGTAGTTCTCATTATTACCATTTCAACTTGATCGTTGTAAAAGATATTTTCAGGAGTTACTATTTCTAATGCAAATTGGTTTGCCATAGACTAATTCTCCTTTCCTTTCTCAACTGCTTCATCTATACTTCCTACGAATAAGAAAGCAGACTCTGGTAAATCATCATGTTTACCTTCTAATATTTCTTTGAAACCTCTTATAGTTTCTTTTACTGGAACGTATTTACCAGGTATACCTGTAAATTGTTCACCAACTGTAAATGGTTGAGATAAGAATCTTTGTATTTTTCTAGCACGAGCAACGATTAATTTATCTTCGTCACCAAGTTCATCCATACCAAGTATAGCGATTATATCTTGTAATTCTTTATATCTTTGAAGTATAGATTGTACTCCTCTGGCAACTGCATAATGCTCTTCACCTACTATATTAGGGTCAAGTACTCTTGAAGTTGATTCAAGTGGATCAACTGCTGGGTATATACCTAATGATGCTATAGATCTTGAAAGAACTGTTTTTGCATCTAAGTGAGTGAATGTTGTAGCTGGTGCTGGGTCAGTTAAGTCATCGGCAGGTACATATACTGCTTGAACTGATGTGATTGACCCTTGTTTTGTTGATGTTATTCTTTCTTGTAATGCACCCATTTCAGTAGCAAGTGTTGGTTGGTAACCAACTGCTGATGGCATACGTCCTAGAAGTGCAGAAACTTCTGAACCTGCTTGTGTGAAACGGAATATATTATCTATGAATAATAACACGTCTTGGTTTTCTTTATCTCTGAAGTATTCAGCCATAGTAAGACCACTTAATGCAACTCTCATTCTTGCCCCAGGTGGCTCATTCATTTGTCCGAATACTAGAGCTGTTTTATTTAAA
Organism: uncultured Intestinibacter sp.; assembly: GCF_902468165.1. Lineage (NCBI taxonomy): Bacteria > Bacillati > Bacillota > Clostridia > Peptostreptococcales > Peptostreptococcaceae > Intestinibacter > uncultured Intestinibacter sp. The sequence goes on along the minus strand of NZ_CABQXJ010000001.1, from coordinate 87,805 downwards.
ACTCCAGACTCTTTCATTTCGAAGTATAAGTCATTACCTTCTCTTGTTCTTTCTCCAACACCTGAGAATACTGATATACCACCGTGTTGTTTAGCTACGTTGTTTATAAGCTCTTGTATAAGAACTGTTTTACCAACTCCGGCACCACCGAATAGACCGATTTTACCACCTTTTAAGTAAGGAGCTAATAAGTCAACTACTTTTATACCTGTTTCAAGTATTTCAGCACTACCTGCTATTTCATTAAATTCTGGTGCAGCTCTATGTATTGGATCTCTTGGAGCATCTTTTGGTGCTTCAAATCCATCAACTGGTTCACCAAGAACATTGAATATTCTTCCTAAAGTTTTATTTCCAACAGGAACCGCTATTGGTTTACCTGTATCTATAACTTCCATACCTCTAACTAGTCCGTCAGTAGCACTCATCGCTATACATCTAACTGTATCATCACCGATATGTTGTGCAACTTCAGCAACTATTTCTTGATCCCCTAACTTTATAACTAATGCGTTTAATAAGTTAGGTAGGCTTTGTTCATTTTCAAATTTAACATCTAGTACAACACCTACGATTGATACTATTTTACCTACGTTGGCCATTTCCTAACCTCCTTATTTTAGAGCTTCAACTCCACCTACGATTTCTGTTATTTCTTGAGTAACCGCACTTTGTCTTGCTCTATTGTAACTTAATTCTAGAGTAGAAAGCATTTCATCTGCATTGTCTGAAGCCGACTTCATAGCATTTCTTCTTGCTGATTGTTCTGATGCAAAAGATTCTATTACACCATCATAAACTACACCTGATACATATTTAGGTATTAGGTAGCTTAAAACTGCTTCTGGTGATGGTAAATATTGAACCCTAGCTCTACTTCCTGAATTATCTTTTGATTTTCCTTCTTCTTTATCGAAAGCTAATGGTAAAACCTTCATTAATTTAGGAGTTTGAGTTAGAGGTGATATAAACTCTGTATAACAGATATATAATTCATCTATCTCACCTTTTTTATATAAATCCATTGCTTGATTAGCAAGTGCTAATGTGCTATCATAATCACATTTTTCAACACTTTCTTCAGCGGCTAATATATCATAGCCTCTTTTTTGGAAAAATTCCGTTGCTTTCTTACCTACTGTCATAACTTTTTCTTGTTTTCCATCCATATGAGCAGTTGTAAGTTTGAATATATTTGAGTTATATCCTCCAGCTAGACCTCTATCTCCAGCTATTACGATATAACATTTATTTTTTACTTCTCTTTGTTTTAAGAATGGGTCTCTAACACCTCTTGTGTTAGAAGCTATATCTTTAACCGTTTCATACATTGTATTAAAGTATGGTCTACTAGCTAAAGCTCTATCCTTAGCTTTTCTCATTTTTGATGAAGAAACTAATTCCATAGCTTTTGTAACTTGTTTTGTACTTTGAACACTGCCTATACGGTTTTTAATCTCTTTAATTCCAGCGCCTGCCAATTAGTTTACCTCCTTTTTAAAAAGGATTCTTAAGCTTCAACAACAAATGTCTTTTTGAATTCATTTATTGCTGCAGTTAAATCAGTTGTGAAATCCTTATTTGCTAGTATTTTTTCACTTAATTCAGGATAATTTGCATCTACGAATTTAAATAATTCAGATTCAAATCTAGATAATTCACTAACTGGGATATCATCTACAAATCCATTTGTAACAGCAAATATTATCATAACTTGGTTACTAACATGAAGAGGTGCATTTTCGCCTTGTTTTAATACTTCAACGATTCTTTCACCTTGAGCAAGTCTTCTCTTAGTATCAGCATCTAAGTCAGAACCGAATTGAGAGAATGATGCAAGCTCTCTATATTGAGAGTAAGCAAGTTTTAATGTACCTGAAACTTTTTTCATTGATTTTATTTGTGCACTACCACCAACTCTTGATACTGATATACCAGGGTCAACTGCTGGTCTTACACCTGAGTAGAATAATTCTGGTTGTAAGTATATTTGTCCGTCAGTGATTGATATAACGTTTGTTGGTATATATGCAGAAACGTCACCTGCTTGAGTTTCTATTATTGGTAAAGCAGTCATTGATCCTCCGCCTAATTCGTCAGATAATTTAGCTGCTCTTTCTAATAATCTTGAATGTAGATAGAAAACATCCCCTGGGTATGCTTCACGGCCTGGTGGTCTTCTAAGTAATAATGACATTTCTCTGTACGCAACTGCTTGTTTACTTAAATCATCATATATTATTAGAACGTGTTTTCCATTGTACATGAATTCTTCACCCATTGCAGCTCCTGCATATGGTGCTAAGTATTGAAGTGGTGCAGATTCTGAAGCTGTTGCAGAAACAACTATTGTGTAATCCATTGCTCCACCATTTTCTAATCTAGTAACTAATTGTGCTACTGTTGAACGTTTTTGTCCTATTGCAACATATATACATATAACATCTTTACCTTTTTGGTTTAGTATAGTATCTATTGCTATAGAAGTTTTACCAGTTTGTCTATCTCCGATTATAAGCTCCCTTTGACCTCTACCGATTGGTATCATTGAGTCAATTGATTTTATACCTGTTTGTAATGGTTCAAAAACTGATTTTCTTGCCATTATACCAGGTGCTGGAGTTTCAACTGGTCTAGTTTTGTTAGTGTTTATAGGTCCTTTACCATCTATAGGTAAACCAAGTGGACTTACAACTCTACCTATCATAGCTTCACCAACTGGAACTTCTACTATTCTTCCAGTTCTTTTTACTATGTCTCCTTCTTTGATTCCGCTGTCATCACCGAATAAAACGGCCCCAACAACATCTTCTTCTAAGTTAAGTGCCATCCCAAATACTTCACCTGGGAACTCAAGTAATTCACTTGACATAACATTTTCTAATCCATAGACTGTAGCTATACCATCCCCAACTTTTAGGACACTTCCTGTATCTGTTAATTCTATTTTATTATCATAGTTCTTTATTTGTTGTTTAATTATAGAACTGATTTCTTCAGGTCTTAAGTTCATGGGTTCACCGCCCTCCTACTAAATTACTTGTGAAAGTTGATTTTTTAATCCATTTAAACGAGTTCTTATTGTTCCGTCTATTTCCGTATTACCAAGTCTTACTAAAACTCCACCTAATACATTCTTATCAACTTTATTTTCTAAAGTAACATTTTTATTATATTTTTTAGAAAGCTCTGTCTCAAGCTCTTTGATTTTCTCGTTATCCATTTGAACTGCACTGATTACATATCCTTCTAAGATATTGTTCTTTTCATTTAACAGTCCTTTATATGTTGCCTCTATTGCACTTATAGATGTGATTCTACCTTTTTCAATTAATATTTTTAAAAAGTTTTTTAAATCATTGTCTATTTTTCCAGCAAATAAAGTATCAATTAATTGGATTTTTTCCTTTTTTGATACTAATGGAGACTTCATAACATTGTTTAATTCGTTATTTGTAGTTATTAGAGAAGATACTTCTTTTAGTTCATTATATAGGTTATCAGTTTTATTTTCTTCTTCACCTATTTGAAATAGAGCTTCAGCGTATCTGTTAGCTATTACATCTATCATTCAGCTTCCCCTACCTCTTTTATAAATTTTTCGATTAAATCTTCATGTTTAGATTTATCTATATCTTCTTCTAATACTTTTGATGCTGCTAGTATAGCTATATCTGATATATCATTTCTGATTTCAGCAATAGCTTGTTCTTTTTCTTGAGCAATTTCTTTTGTTGCTTTTGATTTTAATGAAGATGCTTCAGCTTGTGCATCTGCGATTATTTGGTTAGATTTTTGTTCAGCTCTAGCAGTAGCTTGTTTTATTATCTCTTTACCTTCTTCTTTCGCTAAGCTAACTTTTTCTTCATATTCTTTTCTTAAAGCTATACCTTCATTCTTAGCTTTTGCCCCAGCAGCTAAATCATCTTGAATCATATTTTCTCTTTGTTCAATTATGTTTAGAACTGGCTTGAATAATACTTTTTTCAATACTAAGAATAGTATAACTGTATTTATAATCTGGAATAATAATTCCCATGATATGGTTACAACCGGTTTAAAATCCATAACTATTCCTCCTCTTGACAAATCCTAAAACTTACATTTAGGAGATGACCAAACACCTCCCAATTGTAAATTTGAAAATATTTTTATTTGATTTTTTATACCCATGGATTTGCGAATAAAAGGATTATAGATATAACTAGACCATATATACCTGTAGATTCTGCAACTGCAGCCCCAAGTAACATTGTAGAGATTATATCTCCTTTAGCTTCTGGTTGGTTCCCAACTGCTTCTGCACCTTTCCCAGCTGCGTATCCTTGTCCTATACCTGAACCTATACCTGAGCAAACCGCTATTCCTGCTCCTATAGCAGATCCTAATACCATTAATGCTTGTTCCATAATAAATTCCTCCTTGAAAGATATAATTTTATTTTCTTTTTGTTTTTATTTTTTGTTTTAAATTTTAAAATTTTAAATTTAGCTTACTACTCTGTTGCATTTGAAATAAATACCATTGTTAACATTACAAATATAAAGGCTTGTAGACAACCTGAGAACAAGTCAAAATATAGATGTAAAGGCACTGGTATTACTAATTGTAAGAATGGAATTGATACACCAGGTATTAGTGTTGATATAAATGCTAATAACTGATAAAGAAGTCCCATAATTACAGTACCACCTAATATATTACCGAATGGACGGAATGTAAGTGATATTGGAGTTGCTATCTCACTGACTATATTTAAAGGTAATAAGAATGGAACTGGTTCTAACAGACCTTTCCAATATGCAAGTCCTTTTGACTTCATACCTTCGAAATAAATTAAAAATACAGTAAGTAATGCCCATCCAAGTGTTGTGTCGACGTCTGTTGTCGGAGATTTAAATCCAACTAGTCCAATTAAGTTCGAGCATACGAAGAATAAAAATAATGATCCTATATAGTAGAACATATTAGGCATTTTCTTAAATATATCTTTACCCATATTGCTCTCAACTAAATTTTTAAGCGTAACAACTGCATATTCCAACATAATTTGTACTTTACTAGTTGGGATTAACTTTAAATTTCTAGTTAGGAAATATGATGCTATTATTAAGAACGCCATGATTATCCAGCTCGTAACTACAGTCTCACTTATACGGAAACCATTTGAAAATGTAATAATCCATTGTGCGTATTTCACAACCTATACCTCCTTTCTCTTAAATTTTGAAACTATAAATGTTTTTATAAATATAACAACTTGAGTACTTATTAATCCTATTGCAGTACCTATTATATGTAAATTAGGATTCTTAATAGATACAATAAGTGCCGCAGCGGTTATTGTAAGCCTTATCATATATCTAACGCCAGTATATGCTTGTGCCTTTCCTGGTGGTAGATTTACTGCTTTTTCTAATGTCAGCGCTAACAGCCTAAAGTTTAAAACAGCTATAATGCTCCCAAATATTATTCCCATAAGCATAGGAATACTAAATTGTGATATTACCATTAATAAGATAACAGCCACAACATCAAATATAGGAACTCCAGCTGTAACAGCTTTGACCTCTTTTGCTACTTTGACATCCATCTAATCACTTCCCTTTTGTGTATTTGCGAAGATATCTATATACAGAGTTAAATCCACTTGCAACTCCCAATACTAAAAATATAATTGTAAATATTGGCTTAGTATTTAGTTTGGAATCTATGAATTTTCCTACAAAGAAACATCCAAATATACAAACTAATACGATTATTCCAAGCTGACTTATCAAAGATAGCATTTCTGCTGCTATGCTAAATACACTTCTGTTTTTCATGATATAAACACACCTTTTTAATTTATTAAAATATAGCTACAATTCACATATTTACTACATAACTATGCTTTTAAATTGATAAATAAATTTAATTAAAATTATTTATTTATTTTATCATACTATTAAAATTTTTCAAATATTTTCTATGAATTTCGCTAATTTTATTCATTATTTTTCCATTTTATAGACACATTTCGCTAATGTGTCTATTTTCTATTGTGCGCAATTATGTATACAAAATATTCAGCCAATTTCCAATTTTGAAGGACCTATATTTCTATAGATCCCCCTTATTATTTTGTTCCGAATATTCTATCTCCTGCGTCACCTAATCCTGGCACTATATATCCATGATCATTTAACTTTTCATCAATTGATGCAACATATATATCTACATCATCATGATATTTTTGTACTTCTGCTATACCTTCTGGAGCTGCAACTAAATTAACTAATTTTATGTTTTTTGCTCCCCTTTCTTTTAATACGTCTATAGCAGCTATAGCAGAACCACCTGTTGCAAGCATTGGGTCTACAACTATCATTTCTCTTTCTTCTATATCTTGTGGTAATTTACAGTAGTATTCAACTGGTTTTAAAGTTTCTGGATCTCTATATAGTCCAACGTGACCTACTCTTGCAGATGGCACTAATGTTACGAATCCTTCTACCATTCCTAAACCAGCTCTTAATATAGGTACTATTCCTAATTTTTTACCTGATATAACTTTAGATTTTGTTTTTACGATAGGTGTTTCTATTTCTGTGTCTTCTAACGGTAAATTTCTTGTTACCTCATAACCCATTAACATCGATATCTCTGTTAATAACTGTCTAAAATCTTTTGATCCTGTTGTCGTCTTTCTCATAAGAGTTAACTTATGTTGTATTAATGGATGATCTGTAACTATTACTTTGCTCATCATTTACCTCCTAGATTATTGTATTTTAATTATATTTTTAGCTTGTTCTATTTCTTATAATTCCTATAAGTTTATTATTTATTATATTTCTTTTCTATGTCACCAAGTAAATCTACTCTTCTTTGGTGTCTGTCACCTTCAAATTCTGTATTTATCCATGCCTCAACTATCTCTAAAGCCAAACCTTTGCCTAATACCCTTTCACCTAAAGATAGCATATTAGCATTATTATGAGCTTTTGACATTTTTGCAGAGAATGTATCTGATACTACTGCGCATCTTATTCCTGGAACTTTATTTGCTGCTAGTGATATTCCTATCCCCGTTCCACAACATAATATTCCATAATCAACATCTTTTGCTACAACTGCCTCTGCAACTTTTTGTCCATAGATAGGATAATCTACAGATTCTTCAGCATTATTTGTACCATAATCTACACATTCTACTCCCTTAGATTCTAAATATTGCTTGATTTCTAATTTTAAATTGTAACCGCCATGGTCGCATCCTAAACCTATTTTCATTTTATAATACTCCTATATATATTTTAAAATGATTGATTATTTTTTAACTATTACATTATAATAGTACAATCATTTTTTGTAAACCACCATATATTTTTTTAGATTTCTAATTTATATTATGAATTTTTAACATTTACCTATTATAAAGTATGTATTATTTGCTCTCCCTGTTTGAATTTTTTGCTCTAATTTATTGTATTTTTTTTAACCAAATTTATAATTATTGCTTATTAATTCATTTAGGAAAACCATTCCAAGGTAATAATAACTTAAATTTATATATAATTTCAATAAAATTAAATTATTATCAAGCGTTTATAATCTTATATCCGGCAGACTTTAAAAGCCTGTTCATTATTGCACATCCTATACCCTCATTTGTAAACGATTCAGAGTATATTATATCACATTTTTCCTTATCTGCTTGTATTAATGCATCAAATAGATTTGAAGCTACATCATCTAAAGTTTCTCCTAGACATATAGTTTTTCCTATATAGCGTTTTTCGTTAGATTTTAGACATATAATACATGTTTTTAAATTTTTAGCATTATTTTCTTCTGTTAATCTATTTATTTTATCAATAACCTTCGATTGTTCACCATCTACTATGTATACATCTGCATTTGGTGAATAGTGTGTATATTTCATTCCAGGTGCCTTAGCTTTGATATTATCTTCTTTTTTTGCTAATGCTGGGTCTAATTGAACGTTTCCTAATTCTTTTTCTAGTTGTTCTTTTGTAATACTTCCTGGTCTTAAAATTGTTGGAATATCACCAGTCAAATCTAAAACTGTTGATTCTAATCCATATACACAGTCATTTCCCATTATTATACCACTCACTCTATGATTCATCTGTTCATAAACATGGACTCCTCTTGTTGGTGATGGTCTACCAGATATATTTGCTGATGGAGCTGCAATTGGAAGATTTGCTTCATTTATAAGCGCACTTGCTATTTTGTTTGAAGGCATTCTAATTGCAACTGTATCTAAACCACCACTTGTTCTTTCAGGAATTATATCCTTTTTCTTTAAGATGATAGTTATAGGTCCTGGCCAAAATTTATCCATTACAATTTCAGCTTGTTCAGGCACATCACAAACTAGATTATATATTTGTTTTTTGTCCCCAATATGTACGATTAATGGATTATCGCTCGGTCTACCTTTAGCTTCATAAATTTTGCTAACTGCATCCTCATCTAAAGCATTGGCTCCTAATCCATAAACTGTTTCTGTTGGAAATATTACCGTTTTACCAGCCTTCAAAATTTCTGCTTGTTTTTTTATTTGTTCCATGTCTATATTGTCTACGTCAATTTTACTAATCAATGTATCCATTTTATTCCACCTCTTTTAATTTAGATGCAATATACAATTATTGTTCCTATTAAAAATCCTATTATGCAAAAAAGATTTGTAGTTCTTGGCAATATTTCTTCAAGAACAACATACAACATAGTTCCTGCTGCAATTGATAAAAATACACCAATTAGGTAATTAAAGTTTCCTGCAAAATATACACCTAGAAAACTTCCAATTCCCATAGGAATTCCTGCTATAACTGTATATAGTATTATCTTACTTGTCTTCATTTTAGTTCCTGCCAGGGTAAGTGCAGTAGCAAGTCCTTCTGGAACGTTATGTATACCTATTACTAAAGCTAGTGTCCATCCTAAAGTTTCTGCTGATACAAAAGATGAACCAATAGCTAACCCTTCTGGCAAATTATGTAGTAAAATACTTATAAATATAAGGTATCCAGCTTGTTTATCTTTAGACATATGTAAATTTTCTTTTATAAGCATTGTTATAATTACACCTAATAAAGTTGCAATTACTGTTATCCAGATACCCTTTTGGTCTATTGCTTCTTTCATTAAGTCAAACACTACAACTGCTAACATTATGCCACCTGATAAACCCATAAAAAAATCTATGTACTTATCTACCTTTTTTTTAAAGATTCCAGATAAAACCCCGCCTAAACCAGTTCCTAATACGCCTGCCATTAAACCAATTAAAGTAATTTTTAAAATCATCTTTGTCCTCTCCTCAAAATTTAATTTATTTAATTATATGAGGCCAAAATATTTAAAATTAATATTTGGGAGAGTTAATATTTAGTATAAGGTTTTAGAAAGTCATTTTATTATAGTTTTTATAAAAAAGCCAAATGATATTCTTAAATCATTTGGCTCATTATACTTATTATATAGCTGACATTTTTTTAGTTTGATCTTCTGTTATAAGTGAATCTATCATTTCATCTAAGTCTCCATCTAAGAAAGAGTCTAATTTATATAATGTTAGATTTATTCTATGGTCACTTACTCTACCTTGTGGGAAGTTGTAAGTTCTTATTCTTTCAGATCTGTCACCAGTACCAACTTGGCTTCGTCTTTCAGCTGCTATATCATCATGTTGTTCAGCCAATGCTTTATCATATAATCTAGCTTTTAATACTTTCATAGCCTTTTCTTTATTTTTTAACTGTGATTTCTCATCTTGGCAAGAAACTACTTCTCCTGTTGGTATATGTGTAATTCTTACTGCTGAGTCAGTTGTATTTACACATTGTCCACCATTACCAGATGCTCTGAACACGTCTATTCTTAAGTCATTTGGATTGATTTCTACTTCTACATCTTCTACCTCTGGTAAAACTGCAACTGTTGCTGTTGAAGTATGGATTCTTCCGCCTGATTCAGTTGATGGTATTCTTTGTACTCTGTGAACTCCTGATTCGTATTTAAGTCTTGAATAAGCACCTTTCCCTTTTATCATGAAAGAAACTTCTTTATATCCACCTACTCCTGTATCACTTGCACTTAGAAGTTCTGTTTTCCATCTTCTTCTTTCTGCATATCTTGAATACATTCTGAATAAGTCTCCAGCGAATAAAGCAGCTTCATCTCCACCTGCTCCACCTCTGATTTCAACTATAACGTTCTTTTCATCATTAGGGTCTTTTGGTAATAATAATATTTTTAGTTCATCTTCTATTGGTTCTACTCTAGATTCTAAATCAGATAATTCCATTTTAGCTAATTCTCTTAATTCTTCATCAGATTCTTCTTCTAGTATTTCTTTTGATTCTTTTATATTGTCTACAACTTCTTTGTATTCTCTATATTTCATTACGATTGGCTCTAAATCAGCATGTTCTTTCATGTATTTTTGCCATGTTTTTTGATCATTGATAACTTCTATATCACTGATTTTTTCTGTAAGTTCTTTGTATTTATCTTCTAATACTTGCAGCTTATTTAACATCTTTTCACCTTCCTAATTATTATAAAATCCTATTACTACTCTTTCGAATCCTTGTAAATCGCATTTAGTATATATACCTTCAAAGCCATTTTCTTGCATAATTTGACTTACGTCTTGTGCTTGGTCATGGCCCACTTCGTATGCTAAAATTCCTTTATTTTTAAGAAAAGCCTTAGATTCCTTTGTAATTTTTCTATAAAAATCAAGTCCATCTTCTCCACCTTCTAGCGCATTATAAGGTTCGAAATCTTTTACTTGTCTATCTAATCCGTCTATATCTGCTTTTCTGATATATGGTGGATTAGATACGATTAAATCAAATTTTTCTTCTTTTGGTACATTTGAAAATACGTCTGATTTAATAAAATCTATTCGTTCATCTACATTATTAGAAATCGCATTTTTTGATGCTATCTCTAAAGCAATATCAGAAATGTCTGCTGATATTACATGTGATTTATCTAAATATTTTGCTAGGCTTATCGTGATTGCTCCTGAACCTGTACCTATATCCAAAATATTCAATCCTGTTCTATTATTGCATATATTTATTATTTCTTCCACTAATGTTTCAGTATCCGGCCTAGGAATTAATACACCTTCTTGTACAAAAAAGTCTAATCCCATAAACTCTCTATTACCTATAATATAAGCAATCGGTCTTTCATTCAATCTTTCTTTTATCATTTCTAGAAAATATTTTTCTTGTTCTTCAGTTAATTGTTTATCTAAGTACATTCTTATATACATAGAATCAACATCTCCTAAAGCCTTTTTTAGAAGCATTTCTACATCTAATCTAGGTGTATCACTTATATTTTCTAGTTCTTTAGAATATTGTATAAGTATTTCTTTAATAGTCATAAACTACCTCTTATTTTTCATTTAATGCTGCTTTAAGCGCTGCTAAAGCAACTTCTAATTGTTCGTCATCTGGTTCTTTCGTTGTTATTTTTTGCATCATCATTCCCGGATATGCAACAATTTTACTCAAAATATTATTATATTTACCAAGAAACTTGATTATTTCATAAGCTATGCCAGCTACTACTGGAATGCATACAATCCTTATTGTTACTCTTAGTAATGGATTTGGCCATCCAAAAAACGAAAACAATATAATTGATGTAAACATAACTATAAATAAAAAGTTAGTTCCACATCTAGGATGCAATCTGCCGAATTTTCGTGCATTCTCTACAGTTAACTCTAAGTCATTTTCATAACAATAAATTGATTTGTGTTCCGCTCCATGATATTGAAATAACCTTTTGATATCGGAATTTAAAGAGACTAACGCCATATATAGTATTAATATTGCAATTCTAATTGCGCCTTCAATTAAATTAAGTAGTATATGGTTATTTATTATTCTTGCAAATAATCCCCCTAGAAAAGTAGGTATTAACACAAAAATTCCAATAGAAAGTAATATTGATATTATTAAAGATACTGCAATAATTGCATCATTAGCTTTATCTTTAAATACCTTTTTAAGAAATTTATCTATAGCATCTTCCTCTTCTTCATCATCTAAGAAGAAAGATGATGAGAAGTTTAAACTATTCATTCCGCTGATCATTGTATCTATTAAGATAAAACCTCCTCTTAAGAATGGGATTTTATCTATTTTTTTATCTTTTACCCAGCTTTTGATTCTTTCTTTTTTTACTTCTATTTCCCCATCAGATTTTCTAACTGCAATGGCCCTATAATCTTGTGATTGCATCATCACACCTTCTATTACAGCCTGGCCTCCAACTTTCACTAATTTGTCTTTATTCATAATTCTCTCCTTAACCTAAGATTAAGTTAACATATTAATTTTACACAACTACTATTATATCAAATTTATAATATTAAAAAAGGGCATGTTAGAAAATAAAAAATCTTTTATTTTGTACATCCCTTGTGCTTATTAGAATTATCTTAAAATAAATTTCCTATGCATAATAAAATAGAGGTTGGAAAAACCAACCCCTGTTTTTTATGAATATTATTCCATGTTGAATCTTTTTTTGAATTTGTCGATTCTTCCACCTTTTTCTATATTCTTTTGTTTTCCAGTATAGAAAGGATGGCATTCAGAACAAATCTCAACTCTTATTTCGTCCTTAGTTGAACCAGCCATGAAAGTATTTCCACAAGCACAACGTACTTCTACTTCATTGTATTTTGGTTGTATATCTTTTTGCATCATTGTCACCTCTTTTTTCTTTTATATTTTAAAATTAATTATACTAATTTTTTTACTTCTTCAATATCAACTATCACATTATATCATATGTTTTTGAAGGGTTCAAGCATTTTTCATACTCTTTACTTTTTATTATTAGTTATTTTACTTTTTATTTCCAATTTTATTTATTACAAAATTTGTTAAATTCCATTTATATTATTTATAAACTCTTCATTAGTTTTTGTTCTTTTTAATGCCTCTAATATATTATCTGTTACTTCTAAGATAGAACTGTTACTCATTTCTTTTCTTAATTTCCATAAAGCAGCCTTTTCTTTGTCTGATAATAATAAATCTTCTCTTCTTGTTCCAGATTTATAAATATCAACTGCAGGGAATATTCTCTTTTCAGCTAATTTTCTGTCTAGATTTAATTCCATATTACCTGTTCCTTTGAATTCCTCAAATATAACATCATCCATTCTTGAACCAGTTTCAACTAGTGCAGTTGCAAGGATTGTAAGTGAGCCACCTTGTCTTATATTTCTAGCTGCACCAAAGAATTTTTTAGGTCCATGTAATGCTCCTGGATCTAAACCTCCAGATAAAGTTCTTCCTGTTGGTGAAATAGTTAAGTTATACGCCCTAGCTAATCTAGTTATACTGTCTAATAAGATAACTACATCTTTTCCATGTTCAACAAGTCTTTGAGCTCTATTTAAAACCATTTCAGCTACCTTTACATGGTGGCTTGATACTTGGTCAAATGTTGAATATATAACATCTGCATTGATAGACTCTTTCATATCTGTAACTTCTTCAGGTCTTTCATCAATTAATAGTACTATTAATTCTACATCTGGATAATTTTTAACTATACTGTTTGCGACACTTTTTAAAAGAATTGTTTTACCTGCTTTTGGGGGTGCAACAATTAATCCTCTTTGTCCTTTTCCTATTGGTGATATTAAATCGATTAATCTTGTAGATATTTCATTTGGTTGTTTCTCTAAAGTTAATCTTTCTTGTGGGTATATAGGAGTTAATGTTTCAAAGGCTTTTCTTTGTATTGCTGTTTCAGGGTCTTCATCATTTATTTTTTGAACAAATAAAAGTGCTCTAAATTTTTCACCTGTTTTTGGATGTCTTGTTATACCTCTTATTTTATCCCCTGTTTTCATATTGAATCTTCTTATTTGGGATGGTGATACATATACATCGTTTTCTGTTGATAAATAATTTGAACCTCTTAAGAAACCAAATCCATCTGGTAATATTTCTAATACACCTACTACTTCATCTTCTTTAGAAGTATTAAACTCATTAATTATTTTAGATTCTTCTACTACTTTTGGTGTATAATTTCCCTTTATATTGTTACTTTTTTGAATTTTTAAATCATTATTAGAAAGCTTATTCTCATTATTATTTAACTGTTTATTATCATTTTTTTGAAATTTATTATAATTTCTTTGTGTATTTATATTTTGTTGAGTATTATTCTTATTATTGTAATTTCTATTATCGTATTTATTATTTTTATTATTTTCAGATTTAAATGCTGGTTGTTTTGTATTTTCTAAATTTGCACTATTATAATCATCTATTTGAGTATTTTTCTCTTCCTTTTTCACATTGTATTTTTTAGCCGTATCTTCAATGTTTTGTACTTTTTTATTATTTTGTTTTAATTCGTCCGAGTCACTATTGCTTGATTTGTTAGCATTTTCATTTATTTTATCAATCAGTTCAGCTTTTTTATACTTAGTAACTGATTTGATATTTAGCTCTTTAGCTATTTCTCTTAATTGAGCTAGTGTTTGATTATTTAAATCATTTAGATTGATATTTTCTGTATTCAAAAAACTAGACCTCCTTGCTCTCAATTTTTAATAGTTTCATTGGAAATAAACGGCATGAAAAAGAGAAGTTGTTTTTACTATAAGTTCGAACATAATAACAACTTAATAATAGCATTATTTTTGTATTATGGTCAATAAATAAAATAAAATACATATTTATAGCCTTTATTTTACATTTTAATTCATTAGTAACTTTTATCTTATAATTATTTATAAATTAAAAATAATCTATCGTAGTATAAATACAATAGATTATTTTATATATCTTTATTCTCTTATTCCATATTATATTTTTTCATTAAATCCACTAATATTTCATTTTTATCTAGATTATGTATAGCATTAACAAATCTTATAGTTCCTGTTTTTCCTCTCATAACTACAGATTCTGTTTTTGCCTTATTTCCGCCCATATTAACAACACCTTTTAATAAGTTTCCTTCTGTTATTCCTGTAGCAGCGAAGAATAAGTCATCACCTTTTGCTAAATCATCTATTGTTAATATCTTTTCGATATCTTCATCTGAATATCCCATCTCATGACATCTTTCTCTTTCTTGATCACTTAATGGATATATTTGAGCTTGCATATCTCCACCCATGCATTTTATTGCTGCTGCTGTTATTACGCCTTCTGGTCCTCCACCGATTCCCATAAGCATGTCAACTCCTGTTTCTTCAAAACAAGTTGCTATACCAGCTGCTATATCTCCAGCATCAAACATTCTTATTTTACATCCTAATTTTCTTGCAACTTCAAATATATAATTATGTCTTTCTCTATCTTGAGCCATAATTGTCATTTGAGTAGTTTTCTTTCCTAATGCTTTTGAAACATTTATTATATTTTCTTCCACACTTTTATTTAAATCTATAGCACCTTTTGCTTTTGGTCCTACAACTATTTTTTTCATATATGTATCGGGTGCATTTAATAGAGAACCTTTTTTCCCCATAGCTATTACCGCTATTGCATTTGGAAGGCCTTTCGCTATTAATTCAGTACCGTCAAGAGGGTCAACTGCTATATCGACTTCCATAGCTCCATCTTCTTGACTACCTACTTTTTCACCTATATATAACATTGGGGCTTCATCAATTTCCCCTTCCCCAATTACAACTTCACCTTTAATTTTTACTGATTCAAAGGCTCTTCTCATAGCTTCTACTGCAGCTCCATCAGCTCCATTTTTATCTCCTCTTCCCATAAATTGTGATGAAACTAATGCTGCAGCCTCTGTAACTCTTACAAGCTCTAACGCTAAATTTCTATCCATAATTCTCTCCTTTTTATAATTTTAATTTATATCATTCTAATTAATTTAAATTATATGTATTTTTTTAACTTTTTTATTTATTATTACCACTAATATTATACCTTATATTCATTTAATGTCTACTATTTAATTCCAATAAACATAATTTTATTAATATATTCAAAATCATAGATAATTAAAATCAAAAAAAAAATGTAGGAAAACAAATAAAAATTTATCTTCCTACATTTTTTTATAAATACCATGAAATAACACTTATTAACGTAGTTAAACTAGTTACAAGTAATACTACAGCTATTCCAATAGCTAGAATTTTGTTCATCTTAGCTTGTCTACTTTTAGCCAACTTTATTCCCTCTTTCTATTTTTCAGTATTGTCATCTTCAGAAGTTAATTCTGCAGATAATGCTACTTCTTTCTCAACAGTTCTTTCACTACATACTTTTTTTAAGTATTCCATAAATGGACCTTGAAGTTCTGGTTTCTTTAAAGCAAAGTCAACTGTTGCCTCTAAAAATCCTAATTTATCTCCAACGTCGTATCTTCTTCCTTCAAATTCATATGCATACATTGCTTCTTTTTTAGATAAAGTTTTTAATGCATCTGTTAATTGAACTTCTCCACCTTTTCCTGGTTTTTGATTTTCAAGAATCTCAAAGATTTCAGGTGTTATTATATATCTTCCTAATATGGCGATATTCGAAGGTTGTTTGCCTGGTTCTGGTTTTTCCACTAGATCCTTAACTTTGTAAACACTATCTTCTATATATTTAGCATTTATTATTCCATATTTATTAGCATCTTCTGGTGCAACAGATTGAACACCTAATATAGTTGTTCTGTATTCTTCATATGCTGACATTAATTGTTTTAGGCAAGGTACATCATTATCAACAATATCATCACCTAACATAACAGCAAATGGTTCATCTCCTATAAAGCTTCTTGCACAATAAATTGCATCACCTAATCCTTTAGGTTCTTTTTGTCTTATATAGTATATATTAACCATTTTTGTTATATTTCTTACAATTTCTAATAATTCAGTTTTTCCTTTTTGCTCTAATTCTAATTCTAGTTCAACTGATTTATCAAAATGATCTTCTATAGATTTTTTATTTTTTCCTGTAATTATAAGAATTTCTTCTATTCCCGATTCAACAGCTTCTTCTATTATATATTGTAATGTTGGTTTATCCACTATTGGTAACATTTCTTTTGGTTGAGCCTTTGTTGCTGGTAAAAATCTAGTACCCAATCCTGCAGCTGGTATAACAGCTTTTCTTATTTTCTTTTGCATATAAATCCTCCCTCCAAAATGCATTGTTATACAAAAATATATCCTAAATTAATTATTAAATAAACTATCATATTTACATATTATTCTACATTATTAATATATTTTTGTCACTTTAATTATTAGTTAACTTCTCTAGCTCAACTAATAATTTATTGAATTTATCTATGCTTACTTGGATGGATTTATCATTTGTTAAATCAACACCGCCACTTTTTAATAAATTAAGTGGTTTATCTGAACCACCTTTTTTTAGGAAGTTTAGGTAGTCTTCTGGCCCATCATTTAATATGTCTTGCGCAAAACTTATTGCACTGCTACATCCTGTAGCATATTTATAAACATAAAAACTATTATAAAAATGTGGTATTCTAGCCCAACCTATCATTGCGAGTGGGTCTACTTCAAAGTCATTTCCATAATATTTTTTTAATAAATGTGACCATAAATCATTTAATACTAATGTATTTACATTTTCGTTATTTTCTAACATAGCATGCACATCTCGTTCAAACTCCGCATACATAGTTTGTGTGTAAAGAGTATCTTTGATAAAGTCCATATATTGAGTTATATAGTACGCTTTTTGTTTATCATTGCCTGCATTTTTTATTAAAAATTCATATAGTAATGCTTCGTTTGTAGTTGATGCAACTTCATGTGTAAATATTGATGGTTGTGCATTATAATATTCTTGATTTTTTTGACTTAAGTAGCCATAAACACCATGACCTAACTCATGGACTAATGTAGATACAGAGTCTAATGAGTTATCGTAATTAAGCAATATATATGGATGATTGTTATATACAGATAGACAGTATCCGCCCCCTACTTTATCTTCGCTGGAATATACATCTATCCATCTTTCATTAAAAGCTTTATATGCTATATCTTCATATTCTTCTCCTAATGGTTCAAGCGCAGCATAAACTAAAGGAATTGCCTTATCATAAGATATATAGTTCTCTTCTTCTTCAACAATTGGCACAAACATATCATAATAATGTACTTTATCGATATTTAATATTTTCTTTCTTAATGAGATATACTTGTGTAATGATTCACTGTTTTTATTTACTGTATCTATTAAGTTATCATAGATTTTGGGATCTACTTCATCACTATCTAAATACATCTCTAAACTTGAATTATATTTTCTAATATCTGAATAAAAAATATTAGTGTTCGCCTGTCCTATTAATAATCCTGATAGTGTGTTTATATTGTCATTATATATTACAAATTCATTTGTAAATGCTGTCTTTCTTGTTTCTCTATCTGATGATTTAATTTTAGATGAATACTCTGATGGAGTATCTCCACTATCCTTATCCATATTACTGAATAAGTCGTATATATCTGAAGGAAGTGAAAGTATATTTCCCATTTTGTTTAATATACTTTCTGATTTTTCATCTAAATAATGTTGTTTACTTTTTCGAATTTCTTGTAGATACATTTTAAACTTTTTTTCTACTTTTTTACTTTTCGTATATTCCTTATAAGTAGAATCAGGTAATTTAAGTATTTCTAATTCTAATTCTGCACATATTCTGCTGTATTTTGAGTCAACCTTGCTAACTTTATTTATCATGTCTAAATACTTATAAGAATTTTTATTTATATCTTTGCTTAATTTAGCATAAGCATATAATTTTTCTAATCTTATATCTAGTTTTTCTTTAATTTTAAGTGCTGATACAAAATGAGTTTTTGATTTAGTCACTTTGCCTACGTAATTCTCCAATTCATTTATATCTTTATTAAATTTGGATAATTCTTTTTCCCATGCTTCATCTGATTTAAATAGTGATTGTAGATTCCATGTCACATATTTATAATTTCCATGTGATTCTTCATCACCAACTTCATTTCTATTATAAGTAGGAGAAAATACACTACTATATTCGTTATTATTTAAATACCTTATCTTATTATTAGTGCGTGATGATGATACATTATTAACTTCCTTTTCGTTATAATTATTTATTCCATAAAAAATACCGCCTGTAAAAACAGTTATAAATACTATTATTCCTATTATATTTAACTTTTTGCCCATAAAAAGTCATCCTTTCTTATTATTACTTAATATTAGGATGACTTTTTTTTATTTTATTATTCAATTTTTATAAGTTTTATACAGTTTATAATCAAGTTATCCACAATCTTATCAACATATCAACAAACCTTTTCCTTGTTCATATTTGGCTTATTTAGTCCGCTTTATATTTAGTTATATATTGTATAATTGTGAATATTTTTCATATTTATCAACACTTTTCATCTATTTATTAACAGTTACCTATAAGTTGTACACATTTTTTGTAGATAACTGGAGTTTAAATTCATCTTTTTCAATTTTATCAATACTCCTAATCGATTACGTATCGAATTTATTTTATCTTATTTACTTTTGTGACCATAACTGTCATGTCATCTTCAATTTTATCAAGTTGTAATTCTAAAGCCCTATCCACTATCTTATCTATCATTTCTTTTGGATCATAAGTATTTAATTTTTTCAGGAAGTAAATTAACCAGTTTTCACCGATATCATTATTTTTACCTGCGTCTATAATCCCATCAGAAACCATGATAATGTAATCTCCATCGTTTAGTTTATAATTATGTCTATCTAGTTTAATATCAGATAAAATTCCAACAGGTAGTGATGATGATGATATAAAATCTATATCATTATTTGCTCTTTTGATATATGTTGAACAAGCACCCATTTTAACAGTCTCTAATTTGCCCTGTTTCAAATCTATAATGCCTAAATCTAATGTTGAAAAAATCTCATCTGAATTGCTAAGTAAAAGCATATTATTAATTGTCTTAATTACAATTTCATTATCAATTCTCGCTTCAATCATTTTCTCTAGTATATCGATAGTCGTCGAAGATTCATCATAGGCTCTTTTCCCTTTTCCCATGCCATCACATATGGCCATCATATATTGCCCATTATCAATCTCCATATATGTATAATTGTCTCCGCACAATACGTGTCCGTCTCTAGATAATGAAACTGCTTGGGTTGTAGCAGTGTACTTCTCCGCTTTAGTAAGAACTATTTTACAAGTATCTTTGTATATATTACAACCATACTTTTGGGCCGATAACTGTTCTCCTAAATAATCTGATATTATTTTTATCAACTTTTCATCGCATAACCCCCCATTTGCACATGTATTTTTATCAATTGTGATTTTAAATTCATCTTTTCCTTTTGTTAAATAGTTAATCTTATTAACTATGATATTATGTCTTTCTAATTCTTCTAGTATGTTTTTTTCTTTGACTAAATCTAGCATAGCACTATTTTCGATATCCTCAGATAATCCCTTTATTGATTTGGAGATATTTCTTATTTGGTCCGCTATTAGCTTTCTACCCTCTTCAAACTTCATGCTCCAATCATAATTTAGAGCAAATAATTTATAATAATAATTAGCTATTTTCATAATTTGCTCTGGATTCATACAAGATCTTCTAAATTCTTCTGGTATCGCCTCTGTACTTAACTGACCTTCTTCTAAATTCTGAATCATATCGTATATAAGTGTATATGTTTTATTAAATCTCACCTCCCAACATACTTTTTTCATACTACAAGAAGTACACTCATCTGCATAAATCATGTCAATTAACTCTGCCATGTCATTTTGATTTATGATTTCATCTTTTTGTCTTATTTTTTCAAATGTGTTTGCAAGCTCATTATAAGCTCTTTGCATATTTTCTAATTTGCTATTTGTTAAATTTTTAGTTCTCATTATATAATTGTTCACTGATTGGGATGTATTTATATTTATTTTTATAGCCGATTCAACTCTTGAAAATAGTGATTTTGGAAGAACTGATACAATCAAGGCTCCTATCAATATATCCCTTATTGAATTTATATTTGATTCTATTCCAGAAGTATATGCAAATATAATTATCCAGCTCAACACATACCCCAGAATACATAAATATCTATTTACTTTATTAAATGCGCCACCGATTAATCCTGCAAATGCATATATTCCCATATATATTGCTGATACTGCATTATTGATTATAAAAGCTAGTCCAACTATTACTCCGCAAGATGAACCTACACTTGCTCCTCCTACAACGGCTGATATCAATATAAACACTGTTGCTAAAACTGCTCTAAGCGAAATCCCCAATATAGCAGTTTGTCCTACTCCCATTATGCTGAAAGTAGCTAATAAACTAATAGATATTACTTCTTCTGTTTTTATCGCCATTTTATTTTGATTTGATATTAAGAATTTTACACCATATGCAAATATAAAAGATGATGTAAATACGATCATTGTTTCTATTCCTACAATTATAAAACTATATAATCCTGGTTTAGTGATGCATGTACATATTATTGATGCTGGTAATATTACGAACACACCTACTAAACTTAATTTAATTATTGCTGTAATTTCTTTAATTTTTTTACTAAAAATCAATATTAAAGTTAAGCATACAGCATATTTAATTATTATCGTCATTTCGTTAAATGATAGTAAGGTTCCAGCTAGGGTTGCAATATAAACTGGTATACGATATTTGTCTACTTTACATATATATAAGAAAAAAGCTAATCCTAATGGAGCAATTCCATCAATTAAGATTGATCTGCTTAATAAAAATCCAATTATCATGAAAATGAAAGTCTTTGAATCAAACATTTTCGAGAGTTTTAAGTTGTTGGTACTCAACCTCTTATTTTTAATGGTCATTGTTCTATCCATAAAAAATCTCCTCCTTTGTTTACATAAAATTGTAGCAAAGAAGGAGAAATTAATTTGTCATTTTCAGTACATAGAATCAAAAAACTTTAAGACATCTTTTTTGCTATTTGACACATTAAGCCTTCCAAATTATCGTATTCACTTACAATTATTTCGTTTAATTCAAGCTTTTCCATTATTATATCCAAAATTACTACACCAGCTGTTATAATATCTGCTCTTTTTGGTTGTAGCCCTTTTAGTCTCTTTTTATCCTCTAGTGTCATATTTTTTAGCATTTGTAGAATTTCGTCTAATTCTTTTTTGTATATTTTACTATTATGCACCTTTTCCATAGAATAGACTTCTAATTGTTGGTTCATTGCTGATACAGATGTCACTGTGCCACCTATCCCAACTAATTTTTTTATATTTTTGCTTTTTATATTATTAATAGTATCTTCTATTGTGTCCTCGATAAATGAGATAGTTTGTTTTAATCCCTCATCACTAACTATCTCATGTTTTAAAAACTTTTCTGTTAATCTAAGTGCACCTATATTTTCACTTTTGCAGAAATTAACGCCATTTTTATCTCCAACGATAAACTCAGTTGAGCCACCACCTATATCGATAACTAATATTTCTTCAAGTTCGTCCTTTTCAACGCCTTCTAACACTCCTAAAAATCCTAAGTTAGACTCTCTATCTCCTGTGATTACTTCAACATCTACCCCAGCTTCTTCTTTAGCTAATGCTATAAATTCATCAGAATTTTTGCTATCTCTTAATGCTGATGTCCCCATGCAACAAACATATTCGCATCCTTCTTCATCACATATAGCCTTAAACTCTTTTAAAGCTTGTATATTCCTATCAATCGCCTCTTTTGATATATAACCATTATTGTCTACACCTTGACCTATTCTAGTAGTGTTTACATATTTTTTTCTATTTATTATTTTTCCATCTTGATAATCAGCAGTTAATAATCTCATAGAATTTGTGCCTATATCTATTGTTCCTATTTTCATCTTATCCTCCTAACTATATAATTACCTTTAATTATATTTTCCTTGATAATTATTTCATAAAAATCAATTTGTTTATTTATATAGTTTTTATTATAAAACAAAAAAGGCAACCCAAAAAGAGTCACCATTTGCTTATTTTAATATTAAATTATTTTTCTAAATATATTATCTCGTTTTGTTTTACCATTCCTAGTTGATTTCGTGCTAAATCTTCTAATTCTGCATCATTCTTATAAGCTTTACTATTTTTAACGCTTTTTAGTTGTTTTTCTGTATCATCTAGTTCATATTTTAGTGTAGTTATTTGTTCTTTATAGTCTCTTATGTTCTGCAATTGAACTATAACTCCTATTATTAGAGAAAAAATTATAAAAAATGCAAACATACATATCAACATATATTGACCCGAAAACTTTTTTCTTAAGTTCATACTACACACCCTTTTTCATCTTCTTTTTTACCAAAGTTTTTTTAGATATATTCTTCTTTATTGTAAAAATGATGTTTGGTATGTAAAATATGATATCAAATAAAAAATGGATTGTATAGACTATAACGTAATACAAATTCTCCAATATTGCGACTAAAGTCAATATTATTTTCTTTATTAATGACTTTATGAAATTTATAACCATATTATTAAACTTAAGTATAAACTTGCTTATAGTGTTGTAATATAAAACAAATCCAACAACTAGTGCTACAAAATGATAATATCTCAGTTGAAACTTACTGATTGTATTAACAACAATAAAAATTATAGCTGTTATAATCAGCCAAAACAGTATATCAAATATAAAAGATAACTTTTTAATAAATTTAAAGTTATTTTTTAATGACCTGTTAATATCAAATAATATTCCTATTACTATTCCACCGTAAATAGTTGCATAAAATACATTTAAATCTTGTATAAAGTAATTCATCTATTTAAATACCTTTTTGAAAAAACTTTCTTCCGGATTTTTAGATTTAGAATATACGATGGAGTTTATAGTACCTTGAACACTTATTATATTTTCTTCAAGATTTAACTTATTCATATCTAAGCCCTCTCCATCTATAACCATCTTACCCTCACAAGTCTGTATCTCTACTCTTTTGTCGCTAAAGGAATATATATGTTCCACTCCGGATATTAACAAATCTGATCTACCTTTTAAACTTATACTATGTTCCACTTTATCACCTCAAATTTATTTATATATTAATATAAATATACTGAGGATTTTTTAATATTATTCTACTATTTCATACATTTCCTTTGCATCAGCTTTTAAAACGTGCTCTTTTATCTCACTTATTTTAAACTTCATTTTTTTCTCACCAAAAGTTATTTCTAATACATCCCCTATTTTAACTTCCGAAGATGATTTTGCAACTTTACCGTTTATTGTAACGATTCCTTTATCACATGCATCTTTTGCTACGGTTCTACGTTTAATAATTCTTGAAACTTTTAAGTATTTATCTAATCTCATGAAACTTCCTCCTTAATTGTATGTAAAAATATTTGGTATTTATAAGTATCTAAAATTACTATAAAAAGGCAAAAAAGAACTAAGCATTATAATTACTTAGTTCTTTTTATCTTAAAAATATTATTCATCTCTTGCAAAGTAATTATTTAAAATTACTATACTATATTATTAATGTTTAGATTTTAAATACCTAAATTTATATTATGCTTCGTTTATTGCTTCTTTAAGAGATTTTCCAGCTTTGAATACTGGAGCTTTTGAAGCTGGTATATCTATTTCTTGTTGTGGGTTTCTTGGGTTTCTACCTTTTCTTGCAGCTCTTTCTCTAGTTTCGAAAGTCCCAAATCCAACTAATTGAACTTTATCTCCTGATACTAATGCTTCTTGGATTGATTCCATTAAAGCGTTTAATGCCATTTCAGCTTCTTTCTTTGTTAATTCACTTTTTTCTGCCATTCTTGATACTAATTCAGCTTTATTCACAATATTTACCTCCTAAATTGTTTCTCATATAAAACTTATTAATTCTTAGTTCTATACGTACTAGAAATTTCCTTCTAAAATTTATTGAAATTTAGCCTTTTCCCAAAGTTCGTCCATTTCTTCTAGTGTCATATCTTCCAGTCTTTTGTTTAATTTTATAGCACCCTGCTCTACAAAGTCAAATCTTTTGATAAATTTGTCATTTGTAAGGTTAAGCGCCTCCTCTGGATCTACCTTTAAAAATCTCGCTAAATTTACTATTGAAAATAATAAGTCTCCCAACTCTTCCTTTATGTATTTTATATTCCCAGATTTACATTCGTCAAGTAGTTCTTTATATTCTTCCTTAACTTTTTTGTGGACATCTTCGATATCGTCCCAATCAAATCCAACTAAAGCCGCCTTTTTTTGAATTTTTTGGGCTTTCATTAAAGCTGGTAAATACGCAGGAATTCTTTCCAATCCTTCTGTAACAGTTGTTTCACCTTTTTCTTCTCGTTTAAGGTCTTCCCATGTTTTATCAAACTCATTCATATCAATTTCTTGATTTTTAAAAACATGCGGATGTCTATGTATTAATTTCTTACATATTGCACTTGTAACGTCTCCTAAGTTGAAGTATCCATCTTCTTCCCCTATCTGACAGTGGAATATTACTTGTAATAATACATCTCCTAGCTCTTCTATAAGTTCGTCTATATCGTCGTTGTCTATTGCTTGATTTACTTCGTAAGCTTCTTCAATTAAAGATTTTTTTAATGTTTCATGAGTTTGTTTTCTATCCCACTCACATCCCTCAGGACTTCTTAAAACTTTCATAACTGATTGTAAATCATAAACAGTATTATACATTTTTGTTGCAGACTTAGGTATGTATAAACTTGTTAAGTAGTTAAATAAATCTCTATGTCTGTCAATTTCGTATAATTTAACTAAAACCTTTTGTTCTTGACCTTTGATTCCAGCTCCATTTACGATATATACTTCTTGTTCGTCGTCATAGTAATCCATAAGTTTAATCTTTACGTTTGATGCAATAAACTCATCATATACCTGTGTGATAATTGTATTAGTTCTTGGATCAATAGGCGAATTTTCAAGTTCAAAAGCATCTATTAATCTAAATCCATCTGCTGGGTCTACTGCTAAATAGTTGAACATAGCGTCTACAAAGCTCATAGAGGCTACTACATCTACTTCTATGTTGTTTTGTTTAGCTAAATCTTCTATTATTCCTACAGTCTTTTCTGCGACCCTTGGATGTCCAGGAACTGCATACACTAAATCTCCTTTTTTAGATTCTTCTATTATGAATTCTGATATGTGAAAATATACATTTTCAAAGTTTTCTTCTTTTTCATAGAAGTAATCTAAACTTGTATAGTTTATTTGTTGTTTTAATTGATCCACAGTTGGATGCTTTTCTGTTCTCAGAAAAATTCTATCAGATGATTGTAATAATTCTAAGGCCCCTTGGCTTATTAAAGAATAATCTCCAGGTCCTAAACCTACAATTGATATTTTACCCATTTTACCACTCCTAATGACTACACTTTAAAACAATATCATTATAATTATTGTCTTTATCTCAATATCTATTCCTATTCTAATTCATTAACTTTAATTTTTTTAACATTCTATAGATTTTTTCACCTTTTGGCATTAGTAATATTTCTTCTTTTCTCATACCACCGATAGCAAGTAATACTATAACGTATACTAATCCACCTATCATGATTGATATTAAAGTTGAAAGTGTGTTACTAGCTAATATTTTGAATGTTAATGCATAACTCATTTTAACAACAACAAACATAGTTATTACTGTTAATAATGGTTTTAATAAAAATTCTTTTTTCGAGAATTTCATATTTAAGTGTTTCTTTATGTATAAAAACTCTATTAACGCTGCAACTGCATATGCTGTTAAAGTTCCTATAGCTGAACCAAATATATTTATAGATGGTATTCCTGTTAATGTATAACTTAGTATTACTTTAAATACCATACCTATTGCTAATGCAATAACTGGTACCATTGGTTTACCCATACCTTGAAGTATACCGTTTTGCGCATATATTAATCCTAAGAATATAGCAGAAGGCGCACAAGCAAATAACATTTTTCCTATTGCCCCTGTTTCACTTGGATATAATAAACTCATTATTGGAGTTGCTAATGCAGCTAATCCAAATGCACATGGTAATACTATTATTAATATTAATTTAATTCCGTTTCTAGCTTCTTTTTTAACTCTTCCACGTTGATTTAACGCATAAGCTTCTGAGATAGATGGAACTAAACTCATACCTATAGCTTGATCTATAAATACCGGTAAGTTAACTGTTGCCATAGCCATACCTGTTAATTGACCTAATAAAGAGTTTGCTGTATCAACATCAAATCCAGTTTCTTGAAGTCTTCTTACAACCACTATACTATCAACCATATTAACTAAAGGCATAACACAAGCACCTATAGTTATTGGTACTGCAACATATAAAATTCTTTTTAATACTGTTTTTGTACTTTCAACTCTAAAGTTCTTACTTAATTCAAGTTCTGCACGACGCTCTTTTGAAGTTCTTAAGTACGCTAAAATTAAAAATACTATTGATGCAAATCCACCTATTGCTGCTCCTAATACACCACCAGCAGCTCCTTGTTCTGGTCCAAAACTAACCATCCAATAATAAGCGATTGCTATACCTAAAACAACTCTGAAGAATTGTTCTACCATTTGAGAAATAGCAATTTTGCTCATTTCTCTTCTACCTTGGAAATATCCTCTGAATGAAGACATTAACGGTACAAATAAAAGTGCTGGCGCTATCGCCTTCATACTTGCTAATGCACCTTCATTTTTCATAATACCATTAACTATGAAATCAGCTCCAAAATAGAATATACAGAATGAAACAAGACCTGTAAGGAATAATACAGTTGATGCCACTCTGAACGTCTTAGCAGCTCCGCCATAATCCCCAATAGCCCTTTTTTCTGAAACTAATTTAGCTAAGGCAGTCGGAAACCCAGCTGTTGCTAATGTTAAAAATAATGTATAAACAGGGTATACAGCTTGGTAATATCCCATACCAGTAGAACCTATTAAGTTCCCAAGTGGTATCCTAAAGAATGCCCCCATTATTTTAACAACAACACCTGCTGCACCAAGTATAAGTGCTCCCTTTAAGAAGGAGTCTTTATTTTTGTTGTTATCCATGACACATGACCTCCATTTTATTAAACATATGAAATTATATTCATTCAAATTTCAAATAATATCATTTCATTTTAAAATACAAAGACTGCTTATATACAAACTCCGATTCTTTGTATATAAACATTTGTAATAAATTTTAATATATCACACTTCTAATGATTTATTCAATATTTTCCACATTTTTAATAATGTCTTAAGATTTTGTTTATAAATCGTTTCAGAATATCTAAAAATTAAAGACCCTATAAAAAGGGTCTCTTGATAAATTATTGAACTTGCTTTCCTAAGAAACTACATGCTACTTTAAGGATTTTGTCGATTCCTTCTTGTAACTTTTCGTTTTCTTTAGCAACTATAACTATACTTCCTATACAGTCCCCAGATACGCTTATTATAGGCATTATCATTTGTTCACTATATGAATTGCTATCTTCTTTGTATAGAGGTATTTTATTCTCGTCTTTTATTTCTTTTGTTTCTCTATTTTCTATTAATTGTTCTAATTCTTTACTTATACTTTTTTCTTTGTAATCTTTTTTAGGTAATTTTGATACAGATATTATAGAGTCTAAATCTGTTATAACAACTCCGTATCCTAATGTTTCACCTAATGTTTCAGCATATTCTTGTGAGAATTCATTTAATTCACCTATTGGAGAATATTTTTTTAATATAACTTCTCCGTCTTTAGCTGTGAATATTTCTAGCGGATCCCCTTCTCTTATTCTTAAAGTTTTTCTTATTTCTTTTGGAATAACAACTCTTCCTAAGTCATCTATTCTTCTAACTATACCTGTCGCTCTCATTTATGATAATCCTCCATTAATTTCTTTTATTGTATTTTTGCCATTGAAAAGAAAAATATACAAATTTCGGTTACAATTATATAATAATTATTTATTTTTTGTCAAAAATTTTTTCTATTTTAATTATATTTATAATTTTAAAATTTATGTATTTTTTTATTTTCGCTTAAATTCGATAAATTTTTACACCGTTTTTTTGGCATATCCCCTTATTTTTTAAGATAATATCCATTTTTTACTATATTTTTATTTTTTTTCAAAATAATAAGGGGAACAAATTTTTCAATTTATTCCCCCATTTTTTTGACTGTATTTTTTGTAAAATCTATTTGTATGAAATAGATTTTACAACATCATCTTTTTCTTCTATTTTTGCTTCTTCAAATAATTTTGTTACTTCTTTATTAAATTTTTCAGATAAAACAGCAGATTTAACGCGGTCTTTTGCTTTATTAAATGTAGTAGCTTTATCTGTTACTTTAATTATATGATACCCATATTGAGTTTCAACTATGTCTGAAATTTCATTTTTATCTAATGCAAATGCAGCATTGCTAAATTCTTCAACCATTTCTCCAGCAGTGAAATCGCCTAAATTACCTCCAGATGAAGCATTTGCACTATCATCTGAATATTCTTTAGCTAATTCAGCAAAGTCTTCACCTGATTTAGCTTTTTGAAGTACTTCTTCAGCTTTTTGTTTAGCTGCAGCTTTTTCTTTATCAGATAACTCATTTCCACTATCATCTTGAGTTGATATTAATATATGAGATGCAGTTACTGTATCATATGACTCTTTATTTTTTTCATATTCTTTCTTTAAAGTACTTTCATCTACTTTTGTATTTTTATTATAATACTCTTTATAAGCACTATATGCTAATTCTCTAGTTAAAATATATTTTAAGAATTCATCATTTATACCAGCTTTTTTAGCTTGTTCTTTTGTCGAATCATTGCTATTTACAGTTTCATTAAAAGTATCTACTTGTTCTTGAACTTCTTTATCTGTTGGAGTTACTTTAACTTCTTTAGCTTTTTGATATACTACTTCTGATTGTTCCATTGATACAAGTATTTGAGATTTGAAAGCATCCCAATAAGTTTGTTTTTCATCACTTTTACTTTTTGAATCGCTAGAACTTGCTGTATCTTCCATTTCAGTTTTCCAAACTGAAGATGTATATCCGTAATTAGATTCATATACTAACTTAGTCCAGTTAACATAAGTTTCAAAATATTTAGCAGGTATTTTTTCACCATTTACTGTTGCAACTGCCTTGTCAGAACACCCTATCATGCTTATCCCTAAAACAAATGATAGTACTAACGCCATAACTTTTTTCATATCATGCACCTCTTCATATTATTTTTCGTTTAGCTTACACATTTTTTCTAGTAAATCTACTAATTCATTTACAATTTTGTAGCCAACCTTTTCTTTAGTTTTGTATCTTGTTAAAGGTACTAAACTAATTTCATTTTGATTTTGAGTGACTCTTTCTATCTTTAGTTTTTTGCACATAGATTTTATATATGCTATATAAAGTAAAGTTTGAACTGATCTAGGTACATCTGAGAATCTATCTACTAATTCTTCTTTAACTTCTTCCATATCATCTTTATTTTCTATAGATGCTATTTTCTTATACATTTCTATTTTATCAATCTCTTCTGAAATATAAGAATTAGGAATATATGCATTTACAGCTAAGTTAATTTCGACATCTATAGGTTCTTCTATTACCTCGCCTTTTACTTTCTTCATAGCCTCGTTTAGCATTTTTACATATAAATCATAACCTATCACTGCCATGTGACCATGTTGTTGTGCTCCTAGGATATTTCCAGCACCTCTTATTTCTAAGTCCCTCATAGCTATTTTAAACCCAGAACCAAATTCTGTAAACTCCCTAATTGCTTTTAGTCTTTTTTCTGCTATTTCACTTAATACTTTGTCTTTTTCATACATTAAATATGCATAACCTTGTCTAGAACTTCTACCTACTCTACCTCTTAACTGATAAAGCTGAGCAAGCCCCATTTTGTCTGCATCATATATAATCATTGTATTTGCATTTGATATATCCATTCCTGTTTCAACTATTGTTGTACAGACTAACACATCATATTCTTTATTTAAAAATCCTAATATAATATTTTCAAGTGCCTTAGATGTCATTCTACCATGTGCAACAGCTACTCTAGCATCTGGTACTAATTTTTGTACCATACTCGCCATCTCTTCAATCTGTTCCACTCGATTATAGACGAAAAATACTTGTCCACCTCTAGCGATTTCTCTTTCTATTTCATCTTGAATTATACTTTCTTTTGCTTCTACAACATAAGTTATAACTGGATGTCTTTCTTGTGGTGGCTCTTCAATTACACTCATATCTCTTATTCCACTTAATGACATATGTAACGTTCTTGGAATAGGAGTTGCTGATAATGTAAGTACATCAACAGTATTTTTTATCTTTTTAAGCGATTCTTTGTGTCTAACTCCAAACCTTTGCTCCTCATCTATTACTACTAGTCCTAGATTAGGTAAGTTTATATCATCAGATACTATTCTATGTGTTCCGATAAGAATATCCACTAAACCTTTTCTAGCATCATTTATTATTTCTCTTTGTTGTTTAGCCGTTTTGAATCTACTTAAAACTTCTACTCTTATTGGATAGTTTTCAAATCTCTGTTTAAATGTGTTGTAATGTTGTTGAGCTAATATAGTTGTTGGAACTAATATAGCGACTTGCTTTTGGTCCATACAAGCCTTAAATGCTGCCCTTATAGCAACTTCTGTTTTACCATACCCAACATCTCCACAGACAAGTCTATCCATTACTTTTGATGATTCCATATCTTTTTTAGTTTCTTTAATTGCTTTTAACTGATCTTCAGTTTCTTCATATGGAAACATTGATTCAAACTCTTTTTGCCAAACTGTATCTTTAGAGAATTTATATCCTTTTACCTTTTCTCTTTTTGCATAAAGTTCAACTAAATCTTTAGTCATATCTTCTATTTCACGTTGAACTTTTGCCTTTGCTTTAGTCCATTCATTTGTTCCAAGCTTATTTAATTTAACCTTTTGAGCATCTGCACCTATATATTTTTGAACTTTGTCCATTTGGTCTATAGGAACATATAAATTATCTCCACCTTGGTAAATTATTTTTAGGTAGTCTTTCTTAACTCCATTAACTAATATCTGTTCAATACCTGTATATCTACCTATACCGCTATTTTCATGAACTACATAGTCTCCTATTTTTAAATCTAAAAATGATTCTATTTTTTGTCCATTTTTAT
The DNA here is from genome assembly GCF_902468165.1 of uncultured Intestinibacter sp. Classification (NCBI taxonomy): domain Bacteria; kingdom Bacillati; phylum Bacillota; class Clostridia; order Peptostreptococcales; family Peptostreptococcaceae; genus Intestinibacter; species uncultured Intestinibacter sp. The sequence goes on along the minus strand of NZ_CABQXJ010000001.1, from coordinate 55,539 downwards.
TTTTCTTCTTTTTAGATTTTTTAGAAACTTTTTTATTTACGCCTATTATTTCACTATCAGTTATTACTTGGAATTTAATAGATTTATATTCAAATCCCTTGCTAAGATTGGCTGGAACAATAACTATTTGTGATGACTTTAATTCTATATTTCTGCTTTTTGATATAGCTACTTCTAAACCTAAGTCAAATAAATCTTTATGTAGCTTTTTACATCTATCTGTAGAATTTACAGCTAGTATAACTTTGTATCCGTTATATCTAAGTTTATTTAAATCTTCTACTAGCACATCTAATTTTGAGTTGTAAGAAGGTACTTCTCTAGAATCAAAATTAATAATATTAGTAACAGAAAATCCGTTTACTGGCTTTGGTAACAGAGAATTTATAATTAAATTCTTGTTCTCTAATAAGAATGGTAACTCGTCATATGAATAAATTAAATTACCTTGATTTTTTATTGCTAAACCTCTTTCAAGATTTAGATTAAAATTATCATTAAACTCATTTACAAAGTTTTCACATCTTTCTTTTAGCCTAGATATATCATTTATAACTACTATTGCGTTGTCTGGTAAGTAGTTAAATATACTTTTATTATTTTCTTCATATAAATAATCTATATAGTTTTCTACCCCTTGGAAGTATGTCTTTTGGGCAATATTTTCTATATTATTAAACACATCATCATCTGTATACTGATTTGTTTCAAGTTGTATCTTTTCAACTGCTGATGTTGTATCTTCTGGATATATAAATTCACGCGATGGTGTGATCACTACTTTTTTAATTTTTTCTATTGATTTTTGTGAAAAAACATCAAAAGTACGTATAGAATCGATTTCATCATCGAATAACTCTATACGAATAGGATTAGTATATTCTAATGAATATATATCTATTATTCCACCTCTAATACTGAATTGACCTAGCCCTTCTATTCTTGAGACTCTTTCATAACCCAGTCTGACTAATTTTTGACTTAATTCCTCTAAATCGATAATATCTCCAATTTTATAAGTATATATATTATCTAATAAAACATTTTTAGGTATATACTTTCTTAATATTGCATCTACAGATGTAACAACGATTGTTTTTTGTTTTTTAGCCAGTTTTAATAGTACTCTTAATTTCTTTGCTTCTTCATTTCTATCTTTTGCATCTAGGTGATAAAAATAAATTTCATCACTGCCTAAATACTCCACCTTATCCTTAGTATAAAAACAAAGTTCATTGTAGACCTTCTTTGCCTCCAAATCACTGTTTGCAATAAACAAAGTAGGTCTAGCTAGTTCTTTAAATATAGAATAAGTTATATGTGGCTTTTGCATATCTAAGAGACCATTTAGTTGTAATGATCCCTCTTTATTGCATATTGTATTTATAATCTCATTATACTCATTTGAGTTTTTTAAAGGGTATACAAAAACATCCTCCATATAGCCCCTCCTTATTTTACATTATATCTATTCATTGCTAAATCTAGATCTTGTCTAATAGCGCAATCAATTGCTGCTACAGCATTTTCAAAACTTTCATTAAGTGATTTTTCATCTTCTTTTGCAAATCTAGATAAAACAAAATCTGCTAAATCTTGTCCATTTTTAGGTTTTGAGATTCCAACTCTTACTCTTGGGAATTCATTAGAACCTAGGCATTTAATTATAGATCTCATTCCATTATGAGTTCCACCACTACCTTTTTTTCTAATTCTAATTTTACCTACATCTAAGTCGATATCATCATATATTACTATTACATTTTCTAAATCAACGTTATAGTAATTGCATATATCTACTACTGATTCTCCACTTAAATTCATATACGTCATAGGTTTAACTAAAATTACTTTTTCAGTTCCAACTCTTCCTTCACCTATCAATGCTTTATGTTTTAATTTACTTACGTCTATTGAATATTCCTTTGCCAAAAGATCTATAACATTAAATCCAACATTGTGTCTTGTTTTTTCGTATTTGTCTCCTGGATTTCCTAATCCCACTATTATATACAAAATTTTCGCCTCCTTATAAACCATTGTTTATCATTTCAAAATAGATTTTTATTATATCATATTGTGTTAGTATAATTAAAATTGTAGCCATAGAAATAAATGGCGTAAAAGGTATTCTCCTCTTTAAGTCCACTTTCTTTTGCTTCAAGATTATTAAAATTCCAAATAAAGAAGTTATAATAAAAGATAATGCGAATATATTAAAGCTGTGTTTTGCACCTAATACAAAACAGCATAATCCATAAACTCCTATATCGCCTTCTGCAAATGCCCTTGTAAATTTACAAATTAAAAAAGACAATAGAAGACCTATTATTAAACCAATAAAATGGTCTAATAACTCTGTATGAGAAATTCTAGCCAATATAAATATTATACTCTGAACTATTATACCACTAACTACTGTTATATCGTATACAAAACTTGTTCGAAAATCTATTATAGAAATCACAACTATAAATGGGATTAATAGTAAATAACTTATAGAATTTAAAGTTATATCATATTTATTATATATTAACAGTAAAGTTATTATACTTGTTAAATACACTATTATACTATTAGATAAAGAGTACTTCATTTCCTTGCATATTAAGTATATTAATTTATTTTCTATATAAGAAATTATAAAAAAAATAGTTATTATTGCATAAATCATATAAAATTTTTAAGATGGATTTTACTTTTCATTTTAAATTTTTATTATTTTTTCGATATATTGTAAATCATTACATCGATTTATTAAGGTTTCTTTAGATATCAAACCCTGTTTATAGAGTCTCGAAATGTCTTGGTCCATAGAGAACATATTTTGTTTTGATGAAGTTTGGATAATATTTTGAATTTGATATATTTTATTTTCTCTAATAAGGTTACTTATTGCAGTATTTGTAATCATGACTTCAGTTGCAACTATACGAGATTTTTCATCAATTGTAGGAATTAGTTGTTGAGATACAATTCCTGTGCATGCTGTGGATAATTGACTTCTAATTTGTTGCTGTTTAGATGATTCAAATGTATCGATTATTCTATCTATAGTTTTAGCCGCTCCTATAGTGTGCATAGTAGAAAAAACTAAATGACCCGTTTCTGCTGCTCTTAATGCTATAGAAATACTTTCAGCATCTCTCATCTCTCCTATTAAAATTACATCTGGATCTTGTCTTAAGCTTGATTTTAATGCTGAATTAAAGTTCTTTGAATCTCTTCCTATTTCACGTTGATTTACAATACTTTTTTTATGAGTGTGGATATATTCTATAGGGTCTTCTAAAGTTATAATATGACATTCTCTATTTTCGTTAATCAAATCAATTAAGCTTGCTAGTGTACTAGATTTTCCACTTCCAGTTGGTCCTGTAATTAAAACTAATCCCTTTTGTTTTTTAGTAAATTCTCTCATGACTTCTGGAAGTTTTAATTCTTCAAATTTAGGGATATTGTTTGGAATTATTCTTAGTGCCATAGCGTAATTGTTTTTTTGTTTATAAATATTTACTCTAGCTCTATGTCTATTAGGTAATGAAACAGAAAAATCCACATCTCCATATTCTTTGATTTTATTCATAAGACTTTCATCCGTAATCTGATTTACTAAGTTATACACATCGTTATTTGATAATAATTCATTTGATAATTTTTTAAATTTGCCATTTATTCTAGCAACTGGGGATAAGTCAACGGTAATATGGATATCTGATGCATTTAGAGTGATCGCTTCATCTATTATTTGATATAAATCCATCTATCTCTCCTTTCTAAAAATTACTTATATGTGGATAATCATATAAATACAAGTAATTTATTTTTTAAGTATTTGTATTATCGTTAAATTTTAATATTTATATACAGTTCTAGATTAAATAACTTTATTTTTTGACCTATACAGAGGCTCTATGATTTATAATTTTTAATATAATCCTAGATTTAACTAAAAATCAAAAAAATATTGCCCAAGTTATTATCACTTGGGCAATACCTACGATCAATAAATTCTTATATAATTTTCTTATTAGAATAATACACTAACAGATTCGTTATTGAATATTTTCTTGATTGCATCTGCAAATAAGTCTGCTACTGTTAATACTTCTATGTTGTCTAATTTCTTTTCTTCTGGAAGTTTTATAGTATCTAATACTATTAACTTAGTTATAGAAGATTCTTTTATTCTTTCTATAGCTGGTCCAGATAAAACAGCATGTGTACAACAAGCGTATATATCTCTAGCACCAAATTTCTTTAATGCATTAGCAGCGTTTGTTATTGTACCTGCAGTATCTATCATGTCATCAAGCATTATGATATTTCTATCTTTAACATCTCCAATTAAGTTCATAACTTCTGAAACGTTAGCTTTTGGTCTTCTCTTATCGATTATTGCTAGTGGAACATCTCCATCTAATTGGTTAGCAAATTTTCTAGATCTAGTAACACTTCCTAAGTCTGGTGAAACAACTGTTAAGTCTTCTAATCCCATTTGGTTGAAGTAGTTAGCTAGTAGGTTTTGTCCTAAAAGATGATCTACTGGTATATCGAAGTATCCTTGTATTTGTGCAGCATGTAAGTCCATAGTTAAAACTCTATCTGCACCAGCTGCTGTTAATAAGTTTGCAACTAATTTTGCAGTGATTGGATCTCTTGATTTTGCTTTTCTATCTTGTCTTGCATATCCGTAATAAGGAATAACAGCTGTTATTCTACCTGCAGATGCTCTTTTTAATGCATCTATCATTATTAATAATTCCATTAAGTTTTGGTTTACTGGATTGTTTGTAGATTGAACTACGAAAACGTCACATCCTCTTACCGTTTCATTCATGTTTACAGATATTTCTCCGTCACTGAATTTAGTAACTACACAATCTGAAAGTTTAACTCCTACTTTTTCAGCTATTTTAGCTGCTAGTTCTGGGTTTGCATTACCAGTGATTATTTTAATCTCACTTCCGCTAGTATTCATTATTATCCTCCCGAAAAATTTATATATTATATTATTAGACAATTATGTCTATTAAAGGCAAATTTATTTATTATTTTTAGCGTCTTTTGCTTCTTTTCTAGCTACCCAACCTTCTTTAACAACTTGTCTTTGTCTTGCTATAGCTAATGCTCCATCTGGAACATCTTCAGTTATAGTAGAACCTGTTGCTATATATCCTTTATGTTGTATATGAACTGGGGCAACTAAGTTTGAGTTAGAACCTATAAAAGCTCCATCTTCCACAACTGACCTAAATTTATTTTTACCATCATAGTTTACAAATACTACTCCACATCCAATATTAACATCTTTTCCTACATCTGCGTCTCCTATATAAGATAAGTGTGATGCTTTTGAGTAATCTCCTATGTTAGCATTTTTAACTTCTACGAAATCTCCTATTTTAACGTGGTTTCCTACGTTACTTTTTGGTCTTAAATAAGCATAAGGACCAACAGTCGTATTTTCGCCAACAGCGCTATCTATTATAGTAGATATTTTTATTTCTGTAAAATTACCTATTTTAGAATTTGTTATAGAAGAATTCATTCCTATTATACATTCTTCACCTATTTCAGTGTTTCCTTTTAACATTACACCTGGTTCTATAATTGTATCCTTACCGATTTGTACATTTGACTCTATATATGTATTTTCTGGGTTGATTATTGTAACTCCATTATCCATATGTCTTTTATTTATTCTTTTTCTCATGATTGCTTCGGCTTGTGATAACTGAACTCTTGAATTTACACCCATAAGTTCTTCTATAGTAGCCCCTACAAAAGCTCCTACTTTAGAACCTCTATCTTTTATTATTTTCATAGTATCAGTTAAATAATACTCTCCTTGAGCATTATTGTTATCTAATAGATCTAATGCTTCTTTTAGTTTATCACCTTTGAAACAATAAATTCCTGAATTGATTTCATTGACAGCTAATTCTTCTTCATTAGCATCTTTTTGTTCTACTATTCTTGCGAAGTTTCCTTCTGAATCTCTTATAACTCTTCCGTATCCTGTTGGATCGTCAACTTTAGTTGTTAAAACAGTAGCCATATATTCATTTTCTAAATGATAATCAAATAGCTTTTTAAGAGTTTCTTCTTCTATTAAAGGAGTATCTCCACATAGTACAACTATTATATCATCATCATTAATAGTATCTTTAGCCATTTTAACAGCATGACCTGTTCCTAATTGCTCAGTTTGCATTACTACAATAGCATCTTCTGGTATTACATTTTTTACAGTTTCAGAACCGTGTCCTAATATAACTACGACATCGTTCACACCTGATTTATTTGAAATATCAATTACATGGTTTACCATTTCTTTTCCACATACTTTATGTACTACCTTAGGGTTTTTAGATTTCATTCTAGTACCTTTTCCAGCAGCAAGTATTATTGCTTTAAAGTTCATTATTTCACTCCATTCATATAAATATTTTCTGTAAAGTAATTATTTACATACAATATTATATACTTTTGTCCGTTTTTTTTCTCAATAAAGTTGTATTTTTTTCAAAAACGTATGAAAAATATTATAGTATGCTAAATAAATCGTATAGATACATATTAATATCCGTATTTATCTCTAATAATATAACATTTTTTATTGAAAATTGCTAGGTTTTTCGCATTAATAATAATTAGTGTAAAAATGAGTTCTTACCACAGTATGATAATACCTCAAATTATGTATTTTTATACAAAAAAACCGAATCTTATGATTCGGTTTTAATATATAACAAATTAAATTATAAACTTATTCAGCAGCAACTTCTAATTGAGCTAAAGCTTCATGATAAGCTTTTAAAACTGCATCTTCAAGAACTTGTCTCATTTCTGCATTTATTGGATGAGCTATATCTCTAAAGTTACCTTCTCCTACTTTTCTACTTGGCATAGCAATAAATAGTCCATTATGACCTTCTATTACCTTAATGTCATGAACAACAAATAGGTTATCGAAAGTTATAGAAACTATACATTTCATCTTTCCTTCGTTTGTTATTTTTCTTACTCTTACGTCAGTTATGTTCATTCTCAATATCCCCCTTTATGATTTTGACAAAATATTACTTATTATAAACTGTATTCTAAATAATTCTATAAAGAAAACTGATATCCTCTTTTTTTTTGAATTTTAATTAAATTTTTCTAACTATCGTATTATTTATCATCAGATTCAAATTGTGAATCTCTATATTCATCTTTAAATGTTTTGAAATTAGGTTTTGCTATTATACTATCTCCGTTATTATCTATTTCAATTAATGATATGTAATCCTTTACCATTTTTTCTTGAGGTTTTGTTGTAGATATAAATACACCTGTACCCATTACTTGTGCTCCGAACTCATGCATTAAATCTGTCATACCTTTTAATGTTCCGCCACCTCTCATGAAATCATCAATTAATATAACCTTACTATTTGGTTTTAATGCTTTTCTAGGTAAACTCATACTTTCTACTTTGTTGTTTCCACCAGTAACATAAGTCATACTTAATGTTGGTCCTTCTGAAACTTTCATATCTTTTCTTATTATAACTAGAGGTAGATTCATAGCTTTAGCTGTCATAAGTGCCATAGGAATACCTTTTGTTTCCATAGTTACTACATAATCAGCTTCAGTGTAATCTAAATTAGAAGCAAAGATTTTTCCGATTTTAGCAACTATAGCTGGATTGTAGATTAAATCTATTAAATATAAGAAACCTCCTGAAAGTTTTCTTGAGTCATCATTTACTTTTTCACATAATTCCATTAAGAATTGTTTATTTTCTTCAATTGATGTTTTTGGTATATATTTAACTCCTCCAGCAGCTCCTGAAATTGTAATTACTCTTCCTAATTCTAATTTTTCAAAAACATTTTTTACAACTAATAAATCTTCACTTATTGTAGATTTTGCAGCATTAAATTTCTCAGTAAAGTAACTTAATGTGTATATTTTGTTGGGGTTATCTGATAATATTTTTACTATAGCGCCTATTCTTTCCGTTCTTTTAAACTTCATAATTATTAAAACCTCCTAAAACGACTATCCTTACAATTTAAAGTATTTAATGCATAATCTCTCATAATATGGTATAATAAGATTTATGTTTAAACATAATATTTAATAAGTAAAAGTATATATATTAATAGTATGTACATATTATACTTTAAATATTGAACATTAGTTAATTATACCACATAAATAGTTCAGATTATAGGACTTAATTAAAAAGAAAGGTGGTTTTATTTATGAATATACATTTTATTGGTATTGGTGGTATCAGTATGAGTGCCTTAGCAGAAATATGTCTTAATAAAAATTATAATGTTTCTGGTTCTGATATGCATGGCTCAGAACTTACTGAAAAATTAGAATCTCAAGGCGCAAAAATCTTTATAGGTCATGATAAAGAAAATATATCTGATGATATAGATATAGTTGTATATACAGCTGCTATTCATCCAGAAAACCCAGAATTAGTTGAAGCAAAAAATAAAAATAAATTGACAATAAATAGAGCGGCATTTTTAGGCCAATTAATGAGAGAGTACAAAAACTCAATTGCAGTTTCAGGAACGCATGGAAAAACTACTACAACATCAATGTTATCTACTGTATTTGAACAGGCTGAATTAGACCCTACAATATTAGTTGGTGGTAACTTAAAATCAATAGGCGGAAATGTTAAAATAGGTCATTCAGATCATTTTATAACAGAAGCTTGTGAATATGTTGATAGTTTCTTAAACTTCAATCCTAAAATTGCAATAGTATTAAATATAGAAGAAGATCATCTTGATTACTTCTCTGGAATAGATGAAATAAAAGCATCATTCAACAAATTCGGTAAACTTTTACCTAAAGATGGTTACTTTGTAATCAATGGAGATAACCCTAACATGGATATATTACATGATGTTAAGGCAAAGGCTATCAAATTTGGTAAAAAAGAATCAAATGATGTTATAATAGAAAACATTGAATTTGATGATTTAGGCTGTGGATCTTTTGATTTAAATTACATGGGTAAAAAATTAACTGGATTTAAATTAAGTGTACCTGGTCTTCACAACATATACAATGCTACATCAGCAATAATCGTTTCATTAGTTTCTGGAATAGATTTAGAAACTATACAAGAAGGAATTTTAGCTTATACTGGTGTTGGTAGAAGATTTGAAAGAAAAGGTGAATACAATAACGCTGCTGTAATAGATGATTATGCACATCATCCAACTGAAATAAAAGCAACATTATCTACTGCAAAAAGATTTAAAAAAGGAACTTTATGGTGCGTATTCCAACCACACACTTACAGTAGAACAATATCTTTACTAGATGAGTTTGCAGAAGCATTCTACTCAGCTGATAAAGTTATAATAACTGATATCTATGCTGCTAGAGAAGATGACCCAGGAACTGTTCATTCAAAAGATTTAGTTCAAAAATTACAACACAATAACGTAGATGCTATATATATATCAGAATTTGATGATATAGTTAAATACTTAAAAGAAAATGTTCAACCAAACGATGTAGTAATAACTACTGGTGCTGGACCAATTTACTTAGTTGGTGAACAATTAATAAAAGAAGCTTAATTGTATATTTCTATAAAAAATAGACTAATTTGAAAAACAAATTAGTCTATTTTTATTTTTATTAATTTTAAAAAGTTATATATTTTATAAAATTTACATATATTTAAATTATTCACTATCTGATATTTTAAATATATCTGTTTTTATATAGTCAAAAAGATTATTTGAAACTTCATAATAAGAGATTAAATTATTCACTATTATTTTTACATAATCCTCTCCCATTATATCTACTCTAGCTTCATAATTATCTGAAGTTATGTTAATAGTAAATTTATATTTACATCTTTCTCTAGCTTTTTCTGGTTGTATTTTTCCGACTAATCTTTTTTGTACCATTTTACTAGCTAAATCGTCATAACTCCATCCACTTATTTTCTTTGTTTCCTCTCCATAATCTATTGTTACTTGCTTCCATGTTTTATATTGTTTTATAAAATCAAAAGAAGTATATATACTCGTATCTAAAATTTCTTTGAATTCTTTTTTATAAGCTACTGGCACTTTATAATATTCTTCTTTGTTTACTGTATAAACCCTAAATACATTTAAATCTGTAGAAAATTTTATATCATCATCTGTATATCCCTCATATATAGGTTTATAAGAATCCGGTGTTCTAATTTTACTAAATTCATTGAAAGAATATTGGAATTCTTGTACTTTTTCTTCTTCCATTCTAACGTTAGAAACATTCCCATCTGATATATATATTTTCTTCTTGCTTTTAAATTGACTTAAAAGACTTCTTGCATCTACTTTTTCTTCCACATCTGGAATCTTAGTACCCTGACCTTTTCCTACATTAGAAAAGTAATTAAAAGCAGCAAAATATATTATAAAGAAACAAATTATCCCCATTATTAAAATGGCACTTTTCTTCACCTTTCTTTTTGACATTATATTTCCCTCCATGCCTTAAAATTATCTATGATAATTATATAACTTTTTATTTAATTTTTTAAGTATTATTTATCATTATTAAGACATTCTTTAGAATTACAGTCAATACATGGAACTTCATCTATTATTTCAGGCTCTATCTCTACTTCTTTATTACATAAATCAAACTCACTTATACATGGTTCTACATGGACTGTTATTCCTTTTATAATTGCCAATTCATTAATTAATTTCTTTTCTAAATCATTAGCTATATCATGACCTTGTTTTACTGTTAAAGCTCCATCTACACAAATAACTAAATCTACATATGCAAATGCACCATGTTTTCTTGTTCTCATAGTTTTTATATGTTTTACGCCTGTTGTTTCTTTACAGTATTCTATTATTTGTTTCTCTTGTTCCTCATCTATAGAAACATCCATAAGTTCATTCATTGAATTTGTAAATATCTCTAATGCAACTTTACACACTATAAGCGCAACTACTATAGTTGCTATCGGTTCTAAAATTTTATAACCTAGCATAGCTCCACCGATACCTATAAATGCTGCTACTGACGAAAGTGCATCAGATCTATGATGCCATGCATCAGCCTTAAGAGATGGTGAATTTATTTTTTTTGCTACCTTTATAGTTATTCTATATTGATATTCTTTTATTGCTATTGATATTACTGCCACTACAAGTGGTATTAATGTCGGTACCTTCACTTCATCTAAATTAAATATTTTCTTTGCTCCATCAACACCTATAGTTACAGCTACAACAATCAACATAATTGATAATAAAAATGATACTAATGTTTCTGCTTTTTCATGCCCATAATTATGCTCTTTGTCGCCTGGTTTTGATGAAATTTTATTTCCTATTAAAACGCCAACTGAAGTTATAATATCTGATGCAGAATGAATACCATCTGCTATCATAGCAGTTGAATTACCAATTACCCCTGCTAATACTTTTATAATTGATAAAAATACATTCCACAAAATCGCCAAAATTGTGACTTTACTTGCCTCTTCATATCTTGTTTCCATATAAATTCCCTCCTAATTAAATAAACTTCTATATTGCTAATGGATATATGTTTCTTTCAATATTAATTATCATTTCCCTAAAACGTAAAAATCACCTAGGAATTCTAGGCGATTTTTCTATTTTTATATTAAATTATGTTTATTATTTCCACTTATATGATATTTTTTATTTTATTTATATATACCCATTAAGTTCGTTTTAAAACAATTTTTGTATATTTTATTGTGTTATTCATTATATTATAACACCTAAAAGTAGAAATTGTAATCAAAATAAGCAAGTTTTTTCAATTAATTCTCAATTGATTTTACAGCTATTTTTCTATTTTTCTAGCCTTAGAATCTATAAAGCACAACCAATATCCAAGACTAGTACTTCTATTGTCACATGTTTGATATGTTGTAAAACCTGTTGTTCCTTTATCCGGTTGTTCAGATTTTTTGCCCGGTATTGCATAAATATAATTTTTTCTCTTGTTATATTCATCATATTGAACTCCAAATAAGTAATGTCTGTATTTATATGAATTCATAGCTATATCACTATACATAGTATAATTTAAACTATTTACATATCCTAAATAAGGCATTGTATAACCACTCATTGTAGTTGGTGTAATTTCTATCTTCCACCATCTTGTATTTGGGATATAATCCGCTGCAAATGGTTTAACTTCTTTAAAATATTTTAGACCTTTCTTTATTTGTCTAGGCATAAGTAATTTTCCTGCACTTAATTTTTCATCAAAATCTGTGTTGCTTTTTTGAATAGTTTTTGGTTGATTGTATTGTTCTTGTTTCATATTTTTTCGTTTGTTTTGGGTTCTATCTTTAGAAATTAATTTTTGTTGTTTTGGTTTGATATTATTGTCTCTTTCATCTTTTGGCATTTGTAGAGGTTTTGCGCATTCTTTTTTCGGTTTTGACTGTTGATTTGGTGTATTTTCTTCTTGATTTGTTTCTTCTATTTCTTCTACCTCTTCATATTCGTATTCAGGTTCTTCGTATTCAATATATTCATACTCCTCAATATCTTCTGTATCTTGTGGTTCGACCTCTTCTGTCTGTTGTATTTCTTCCGGTTCACTTGTATCTTGTGTTTGTAGGTTGTCATCTTCATTATCTAAATCATCTTCATATATATATTCTACTTCTTCATATTCATATTCGCCTTCATCAGGATTTACATATTCTACTTCTTCGTATACATCATTTCTATCGATATATTCTTCTTCATCACTTTCTGTGTATTCCTCGATTTCTTCTTCCGGTTCAAATATTAACTCTTCATAATTTTCTATTTTATTACCTTTAAATCCGATAAGTGGAACATATTTATCATAAGTAAGTGCAATTGCCTTAATATCACTATCATCTTCACCTAAATCTAGTACAAATTCACCCTTTCCTTGAGAGTTTAGATTAATTCTTCCTAAATTTAATCTTTCATAATCAGTACGAAGAGCGATTACATCATATCCATCTTTTAGATTTTTTAAATTTTCAACATATAGCGCTACTATTGATTTTTCATCATTTACTTCTATTTTAGCAAAGGCTTTAGGAAGAACACGTTCTTTACTTCTAAAGTTCATGTCCTTTGCCTCTAATATGATATAGTCTCTTTTAAATTTTCTTTTAGAAACCACTACTTATCCCTCCTTAAACATACTTGCTCAAAATATTATATGTTTAAGGTTTTGGAAAATAGTATTATTTAGATGAAAATTTATTTATTTCATTAGATAAATTAGCAAATTCATCTATGCTAAGAGTTTCTCCTCTTCTTTTTTCATCTATGTTTGCAGCTTTTAACGCCTCTTTTATTTGATCTTTTGATAAGAATCCTAAGCCGCCTAAAGAGTTTAATAAAGTTTTTCTTCTTTGTCCGAAAGATGCTTTTACTGTTTTGAAGAAAATATCTTCATTATCAACAATATATTTTTTCTCATCTCTAACATGAAGTCCTATAACTATTGAATCTACATTTGGTTGTGGGACAAACATATGTCTCGGAGCTTTTGCAACTATTTCTGTATCACAGTAATATTGAACAGCTACTGATAATGCACCATAATCTTTTGTAGATGGTTGTGCATTCATTCTGTCTGCAACTTCCTTTTGAACCATTACTACTATGTCAGTAACAGGAATATCTTCTTCTAAGAATTTCATAACTATTGGTGTAGTTATATAGTATGGAAGATTGGCAACTAATTTTACTGGTCCTCCATTTAACTTTTCTTTTATTAATCCTTGTACGTCTACTTTTAATATGTCTTCATTTACAACTTCAACATTATCTAAATCAGCTAATGTTTCTTTTAATATTGGGATTAATGTCTTGTCTATCTCGATAGAAACTACATTTTCAGCTACTTTTCCCATCTCTCTTGTTAGTGTTCCTATACCAGGTCCAACCTCGATTATTTTATCAGTTTCTGATAATCTAGCTCCTTCTAATATTCTGTCTATTACATTATCATCTATTAAGAAGTTTTGTCCTAAAGACTTTGAAAACTTAAAGTTGTGTTTATTTACTACTTCTTTGGTAGCTCTATGTGATGAAAGTCTATCCATTATTTTTTCCTTTCCTTAAATAATATTTTATTAAAATATTTCTATTATTTTTATCAATTATTATCTTATTAATACTAAGACATTTTTATTGACACATTTTCAATTTTAATATAAAAGCTATCTTTATTTTATTATTCTTCAGTATTATCTATAGAGTTTACAGCTTCAACAAATTCTTCTCTTGAAACTCCATAATTATTTAATCTGCTTAGGAATTGTTTTGCATTTCCGTATCCTATCCCTAATATTTGACCGATTTTATCTCTTCTATAAGATGCATCTTCATTTCCGATTAAATTATTTCTTATTAAGTCAACTTGTCCAAATTCGTCTCTCTTATTGCTACTTTCAGTTCTAACTTTATTAAGTGCTTTTATTATACTTTCTGGAGATGCATTTTCTATCCCTATATCTCCATCTTTTTTAGCTTCTTCCCTTGGTAAAAATGCATGTTTACATCCAGGTACTTCTTGAGCTATCTTCTTTCTTATTTTTTCACCAGCAAAATCTGGATCAGTAAAGATTATTACCCCTCTTCTCTTTTGGGCAGCTTTGATTCTCTCCATAACACCTTTAGGAAATCCAAATCCACCAGTTGTTATAAGTTCAGCATCTAAGGCTCTTTTTACTGCTGTAACATCGTCTCTACCTTCTACTACTATTATCTCTTTTATCATTTAATTTCACCTTTTTATTTTATATTTATTAAATTAGTATAAATTATCGTGTCTATATATTGCTAAATTTCAATGATTTCTTATCTCATTCGCATCTTTATATTTTAAATTTTTTTCATTATTTAATCAATCCTTTTTACAAAAGTCATCAATATATTTGATTAAAGTACTGTATTTTACACTAAAGTACTTAATTTATGATAAAATTTATATATTAAAGTTATTTACATATAAATTATAATTATACAAAAATTTTAGAGGGAGAATATTTAATGAAATTAAAAACGGGGATTAAAAATTTAATAACATTTTTTTTAATTGCAATTATATGCGTATGTGGTTATAGGATTTATGAAAAACTAAATGACTATAAAAAGGCAGACGATTTATACGCTAATTTAAGAACAGAAAAAGAAGCAAATCTTGATAAAAATAATAGTAATTCAGGTACAGCCAATACTATAGATTTATCATCTATAAACAAAGATTTTGTATGTTGGATTAATATCGAAAATACAAATATAGACTATCCAGTTGTCCAAAGTAAAGACAATTCTTACTATCTTCATCGTGATATCTATGGAAATTATCTATATGCGGGGACTACATTTTTAGATTATAGAGATTATTATGATGACAGTAAAAATTTAATTATTTATGGTCATAATATGAAAAATACTACTATGTTTAGTCAACTTGAAAAATTTAAAGAGGAATCATTTTTTAAATCAAATCCTACTATAACTTTAACAGATAAAAATGGGGAGAAAAATTATGAAGTTTTTGCTGTTTTATTAGTTAAGAAGGATTATCCATATACTATTCCGAACTTTAATAGTGATGACGAATATAATAAATTTTTAAATAAAATTGTCGATGATTCAATATTCAGCACGCAAAATAAACCTACATCCTCAGATAAAATACTTACATTAAGTACTTGTAGTTATGAATTTAAGGATGCTAGAACTGTAGTATTTTGTAAAGAAAAGAAAATAAATTAGATTTTATGGGGGGTTATTATGATAGTATCTAAAAAGCAAAAGTATAAATCTTTAAAAAATAGTAATTTAAATAATAAAAGTGTACTAATACTCGACTCATTTATATCGTGCATGAACAAGAAATCTCATAATATAAATATTCCAACAAATATAAATACACTTGGATATAGATGTTTTTATGATTGTGAAAATATAAAATCTTTATATGTTCCTCCAAATATATCGAATATTGAAAAAGGGGCATTTTATAACTGTAAAAGCTTAGAGAAAATTGAACTTCCAAAAGAATTATCTGATTTAAAAGATGAAACTTTCTATAATTGTTCAAGTTTACAATCAATAAATATACCAGATGATGTTTCTTATATTGGAGAAAGGTGCTTTTTAAATTGTGAAAATTTAAAAGAAATCAATTTTTCTAACAAGGTAAAATCTATTAATGACTCTGCATTTAAAAATTGCTCTAACTTAACTAAAATTCAAATTCCTAATTCAGTTGAAGTTATCAGCAAAAATGTATTCTTTAATTGTTTTAACTTAGAAGAAGTTATATTACCTGATAATATCGATATATTAGAATCTTGTTTATTTGCTAATTGTAAAAAGCTAAATAAAATCAATATTGGACAAAATATTACAGAAATAAAGGAGCTTGCCTTCTTTGAATGTAGCAGTTTAAGTTCTTTAGATTTACCTCAAAATTTATCAAATTTAGGCTCTAGGGTATTTTCTAATTGTACTAATTTACAAAATATAAATTTGCCAAATTCGATTATTTCTATTGGACAAGGCATTTTCTCAAATTGTACTAATTTAATAAAAGTTACTTTACCAAACAAACTTACATATATACCATCTAGTACATTTAATAATTGTATTAATTTAGAAGAAATCAATCTACCTAAAACTGTAAAACAAATAGATAATTCAGCATTTTCTAATTGTAAAAAGTTAAAAACTATAGATTTACCTGAAACATTGCAGTCTATTGGTTCGGATTCATTTTCAGGTTGCGAAAAATTAAATCATATTACTTTACCTGACTCTTTAAAAAATATAGGTACAGCGGCATTTTATGATTGTAAATCATTATCAGAAATAAATATACCAAATACAATTAATACATTAAGTCCTTTGACTTTTGCTAATTGTAGCAATTTAGAAAAAATCAAGCTCCCTAAAATGTTTGATAAAATACCAGATTCGTGCTTTGCAAATTGTACGAACCTATATGATATAAATTTACCTGAAACGTTAAATTATATAAATTCATATGCATTTTCAAACTGTTCATCATTAGAAAATATTAGATTACCTAAATCTATAAAAATGATAGGTGAACGTGCATTTAATAACTGTACTAATTTACGTAAGATTATTATTCCTAAATACATTAAATCAATCAGCAATTCTGCATTTGATAATTGTAATAATCTTGTTATTTACGGAGAAAAAAATTCTTATGCACATAAGTACGCTATTGCAAATAAAATAGATTTTGAAGAATATAAATTTATAAGCCTTCGAGGTATTTCTATAAAAAATTCATTTATATCTATGCTAAATAACAACCAAAGTAAATTAGATTTAGTTTTATACCCTGAAAATACAAATGATATTTTCAAAGTAAAATGGAGCTCTTCTGATGAAAATATCGTATCGGTAAAAGACGGCATTATTACTAGCCATAATGTGGGTATAGTAACTATAACTGCACAAGTTGGATATAATAAAATAGCAAAATGCATAGTTCAAGTTGAACGACCTTTAGAATCTATAAAACTTGAAACTGATTATTTAAGTTTAAATAAAAGCGAATCTAAATCTTTAAAAATAGAATATTTCCCTAAAAATCATACTTGCACAGATAACCCAGTTTGGAAATCTTCTGATGAAAATATTGTAAAAGTAGACTCTTATGGAAATATTACAGCTATTTCTAAAGGTGATTGTATTATTACGTGTACTTTAGATGGTAAGTCTGACTCTTGCAAAGTTAATGTTGATTTACCATTAAAAGAAATTACGCTAGACAAAACTTCATTAAATTTAAAATGCAATGAATCATATAAATTAAATATATCTTATATACCAGAAGATACTACAGATGTTATATCATTAAATTGGTCTTGTATGGATTCATCTATAGTTGCAATCAATGATGATGGTACTATCAAAGCATTAAATCCAGGAACTACAGTAATAACTGCATCTGCTAATAATAAAATTGCAACTTGTATAGTTACTGTTAGATCTTGTATTTCTGCAGTTAAATTTAAAGATGATAGAATTAATTTAAAAGTAGATGATTCACTAAGTTTAGAAATACTAGATCAAAATAATGATTATGTTGAAAACGAACTTATAACTTGGAATATTTCAGATAGTAAAATAGCTAAAATAGAAAACAATCGCTTAATAGCTACAAATGAAGGTACTACTGTAATAGTTGCCCAAGTTGAGGGACTAATAGCTGCTGCTATTTTAAATGTTTCTTTGAAAAAAATTCGTTTATTCGATGTAAATTATTTAAAATCTAGTTCAAATATTATAACAGGAAAAGGAATAGTCGGAGCTACTGTTAAAGCCTTCAACAACAATGAATTAATTAGTGATACATGCATTATAAGTTCAGATAAAAAATTCTTACTTCATATCGAACCGCAAGAGCCCGGCTCAGAAATAATAGTAGAAATATCTAAACATGGATATGAAACTAAAGAAGAAGTTATAACATCTTTATATGAATTTGATACATTTTATGTAGATTCAGTTGAAACATTAGATTCTAACAACATATATATTTCAGGAAGAGGTTGTAGCGGGGCTTATATAAGGGCTTACATAAAAAATACTCAGATAGGAAAGGCTTGTTCTGTAAATTCAGATGGACATTTTAAGATGCATCTTCCAAAAATAAAATCAGACACAGTCGTAACTTTAAAAATGAGACAAACTAATTATGTAACAGCTAATAAAAATATTATTATTCCATAATATAAAAAGGAGTAGTCAATCCAGATTGGATTGATTACTCCCTTTCTTTTACAATGATTTTCATATTTTAAGTAAGATTACTTCTCTTTTGCTATTAGAGTTTTAATTTACCTTTAATCAATATTGTCGCATATTTCTAATAAATTTTATATTTTTACTCATATATAATAGCAAATTAATGTCATTAGAATATAAAACTATTTTTTAAGATATTTTCGCTTTCCTGTTGATCGTCTATTTTCTATAATGTCGGAAAATATTACTTAAAAATTTATATTATCATTTTATATTCTAAGGTATTTTTATAATACCACTTCTCTTAAATATCTCTGATTTTTTAATCCTGTTTATCTACTTATTCTCTAGTTTATCTATTACTATATTTGTTACTTCTTAATTTGTTACTTATTCTCCCTTATTTATTGCCTTTTTATTTTATACTTTATATAAACTTTCTATAATTTTTTTCTACGTTTATTATCAATCCATAATCCAATCAATACAATTAATGAAATTGATCCTATTATGATTTCATTTGTTAAGTTAGTATCACCTGTTTGTACATTTTGTTCTGGCTTTGTACTTTCCTCTGGATTACTTGGCATATTTGGTTTTACTGGATTCTCAGGTTTATTCGGATTACTTGGGTCATCCGTATCTTCTGGTTTCTCAGGTTTATCTGGATTTACTGGGTTATCCGAATCATCTGGGTCTCCAGGCTTATCTGAATCACCTGGATCATCTGGATTCTCTGGATCACTTGGGCTATCTGGTTTCCCTGGATTTTCAGGTTTTTCTGGCTCATTTGGTTTATCCGAATCATCTGGATTTCCTGGTTTATCTGGATCACTTGGTTTATCCGAATTATCTGGATTTTCAGGTTTTTCTGGCTCATTTGGTTTATCTGAGTCATCTGGATTTTCAGGCTTATCTGGATTACTTGGTTTATCCGAATCATCTGGATTTCCTGGCTTATCTGGATTACTTGGTTTATCCGAATTATCTGGATTTCCTGGTTTTTCTGGATTACTTGGTTTATCCGAGTCATCTGGGTTTTCAGGTTTATCCGGGTCTCCTGGATTCTCAGGTTCATCTGTTATAATAAATGTATTAATAATTGTAACAACTTCTTTTTTTACATCTACTTTTACATTCTCTTTATCGATTTTCACCATATATCCATCATGATTTGGTTCACTTATATTATATTTATTTCCATAGATTATATCAGTAACTATTTTTTCTGTTCCTAATTCATCATAAGTAAATTTTATATACTTCTCTGTTGAACCATCTGCAAATTCTCCAGAAACTTTTATTGTAAATATTTCATCACCTTTTAGTTTCTCAATGTTAGAAACATCTTTTTTAACGTATAATGAAACATCTTTCGAATCGAACATTTCAACCTTTTGAATTTCCCCATTTTCTTTTACAGTAAATTTAATATCTTCTGCCAATAAGTATCCATCTGGAGCTTGTTTTTCTACTAAAGTATACTCTCCAACTGGTAATCTATTGATCTTATGAGGTTCTGTAGTACTTGTCCACTCTTCTATTATATTTCTTGCTGAATCAATTATTTGTAGCGTTGCGCCTGGCAATTCTTCGCTCGTAACTATATCTTTTTTAGATATCTCTACCTTTGTATAGTCATCTTGCATTATTGTAGAACCCTTGATATTTCCTTCTGCATCTATTGTAAATTCAATATCTTGTGCTAGTAAATATCCTTTTGGTGCTGCTTTTTCTCTTATTGTGTATGTTCCTGCTTTTAAATTATTTATAACATGTGGTTTAGTTGTAGATGTCCAGCTTTCTATTATTTTTCCTTTTGAATCGAGTAATTCCAGCTTCGCTCCTTCTATCTCCTCACCTGTCGTTATATCTTGTTTTGATATTGGAACATTATTTGTTTTTTCAACATCATATATTGAAAATTCTTGGACTTTTCCTGTCTCTTCAATTACTACTTTTACATCTTCTGCTAAGTTATACCCCTTCGGCGCTTTTACTTCATGTAGTATATATTCACCTACTGGTAATTTACTTATCGTATACGCTTTATTTTCCGACGTAAATTCTGCTACTATATTTCCTTGGCTATCTAGTAACTGTAATTGTGCTCCTTCTAAGATTTCTTTTGTCTCTAGATCCTTTTTAGTTATTTCTACTTTTGTGTAGTCATCTTTCATTTCAACTCTTTGGATTTCTCCAGTTTTATCTACTTTGAACTCTACATCTTCTGCTCTCACATATCCATCTGGTGCTGTGATTTCTCTTAAGATATACTCACCTATCGGCAATTTATTTATCTTATAAGGTTCTGCGGTACTTGTCCATTCTTCTAATACTTTTCCTGTTGATTTTTCAATTACTTGCAACGTTGCACCTGGCAATTCTTTACTCGTAACTATATCTTTTTTCGATATTTCTACCTTTGTATAGTCATCTTGCATTATTGTTGAGCCTGTGATATTTCCTTCTGCATCTATCGTAAATTCAATATCTTCTGCTAGTAAATATCCTTTTGGTGCTACTTTTTCTCTGATTGTGTATGTTCCTGCTTTTAAGTTATTTATAACATGTGGTTTAGTTGTAGATGTCCAACTTTCTATTACTTTGCCTTTTGAATCCAGAAGTTCTAGCCTCGCTCCTTCTATCTCCTCACCTGTCGTTATATCTTGTTTTGATATTGGAACATTATTTGTTTTTTCAACATCATATATTGAAAATTCTTGGACTTTTCCTGTCTCTTCAATTACTACTTTTACATCTTCTGCTAAGTTATACCCCTTCGGCGCTTTTACTTCATGTAATGTATATTCACCTACTGGTAATTTACTTATTGTATACGCTTTATTTTCTGATGTAAATTCTGCTACTACATCTCCTTGGCTATTTAGTAACTGTAATTGTGCTCCTTCTAAGACCTCTTTTGTCTCTAGATCTTTTTTACTTATTTCTACTTTTGTGTAGTCGTCTTGCATTTCAACTTTTTGGATTTCTCCGCTATTTGAAACGGTAAACTCTACATCTTCTGCTCTAACATATCCATTTGGTGCTGTTATTTCTCTTAAGATATATTCACCTATTGGAAGTTTATTTATGATATGGTCTTCTTCAGTTGTAGTCCATTCTTCAACAATTTTATTTGTATCTTTTTCAATTACTTGTAAAATAGCCCCTAATACAGGTTTTCCTGTTGTTATATCTGTCTTTGATATAGAAACTTTACCTGTTGTTTTTTTATTTGTAACTGTAGATAATACATCCTCATCACTCATAGTTACTGATGTTTTATCTATTGACTCTAAAATATACCTATTTCCTATTTGTTCCTCAGAAATTTCGTATTTATTTCCGTAAATCACTCCAGGTACATCTTGAGCTTGTCCTATATTGTTTTTGTCAAATATAAATTGTTTTGTAGTTTTTCCCTCTACATCTGAAAATTGTCCTGTAACTTTTATAGTAAATACATCTTCATCAGAAAGTGTTGCATTATCTAGTATTTTTTTAACTACAGATAATTTTCCTGATTGTTTTCTTATATTAGTTACTGATAATACTTTAACTTGTATAGAACCATCTAAAGTTACTGACTTTGTATTGTAAACAACATCATAATTGTCATTACTTATTTCAGATATTGTGTAAGTTTCACCATATATAGTATTTTCAACTATAACTTGTTTATTTAATTGATCTTTAGTGATTTCTATTGTCTTTGAATTTGTTCCATCAGAAAATTTACCACTTACTATTAATGTGAATATATCTTCATCACTAACTGTATTTATATTTTCAACATTTTTTGTTACAGCTAAAAGCCCACTAGCTTTTTTTGAATTAACAACTTCCACTAGTTGATTCTTTTTGTTAACTGTTACTTTACCTCTGTCTGTAATAAGCACATTATACGAATCTGAATTTTCTTCAGTTATTGTATAATTATTTCCGTAAATAACATTTTCGACTTCTTTATTTACACCATCTAGAGCTTCTTGTTTTGTAAATGATATTGTTTTTTGTTGTGAACCATCAGAAAATTCTCCACTAACAACTATATTAAATACTTCATCTATATTAAATTGATTTCCATCAACCAATGTTTTCTTTACAAATAATGAAACATCTTTTGTATCAAACATCTCTACTTTTTGAGTAGTATCAGTTTCTGTTATTGTAAAATCAATAGAATCTGCTATTAAATATCCATCTGGTGCAGATTTTTCAACTAATGTATAGTCTCCCGGTTCTAAATTATCTATTTGATATGGTTTACCTGTTGATATCCACTCTTCAACAACTGTACCTGTCGATTTATCAATTATTTGAAGTGTAGCTCCTGGTAATTCCTCATTTGTAACAATATCTTTTTTAGATATTTGTACATTTATTTTATGGCGTTTCTCTTTTTTGTTAGTAATATATCCTGCATAGCCATTTTGGACTTTAACTATACTATCTTTTTTATTTAAATTAATTGTATAAACAGTATCATCTAATATATATCCTTCTGGTGATTTGACTTCTTTTACATAGTAAGTATTTAATAACAGTTTACTAGATAAATCTTCTCCATTAGATGTTGTTATTATTTTTGTTACTAAATTTGTACATTCTTTGTCAGAATAAATACCAAATTCAGCGCCTGATAATATTTTGTTTGTATTCTCTTCATCAACTTTAGTTATTGATATTTGTGCTGATTCTGTAGTCCCAGGTATACTTACACCAACTTTTGCTGGTTCAGCAATTAACGTTATATCCTCATTGAATGAGTTCTTTGTTGAGTATAAATATCCAAATGAGTTCCAAGCAACTTCTCCTGGTATAGCATCATCGCCTATAATACCTTCAAAGTAAACTCTTAACATTTGTCCTTGTTTTAATTTAAAACCATCCTTTAATGTTACACGTAGAGATTTATGAACATTTTTGTCATATGATGAATCCCAAGTAGTCACAGAATTCCAATCTTCATCTGTATAAGAAATTTTGCTAGAATATCCTACTGAATATTGAGATGAATCAACAGTTGATATGAAGTTTTTATCACTATCTAATATATCAACTTTAAAGTTTGGATTATCTGATAAGTAAACAGTAAATTCTGAGTTTCTAGAACTGTTTAAATTTACAGTACCTACATCTCCTACATGAGGGAATTTATCTATTAATGTTAAATTATATATATCACCCTCGCTGTTACTTTTTACATATAACGTATATCCTACTTTTTGACCTGCACCGCTACTTATAACAGTATTATCATTTTGTTTATATCCATATCCATTGGCATGATTATCACCATAACCATTACCAGTTTTATCTTCGTCTAACACTTTATCATATCCTGATAAATCACTTATCTGTTTAAATGAATATGTTGCATAGTTTCCAAATATATGTGCTGATGCTTGATTTTCTATAGCATCTTTTTTCTCGCCGTTAATTTCAACTTTCGTTACATTTCCTTCTGTAACGTTATCTTTCTTAAATGATTGTGTTGGAACTAGCGATACATTATTCACATATGTACCGAAATTCGCTATATCACTGTCATTTGCTGATACAAATGTTATTTCTGCATATCCCCCACTTGGAATAGTATATTTTTCGTTCTCTAACTTCCAAGTTAAAACTTGAACATCTTTTCCTTCTGAATTAGTTTTTGTCGATACATCTAAAAGATTTCCTATATCAAAACTATCTCTCTTACTTCCATCTTTATTATAAATAGTAATATTTTGAGTATGCTTACTATTTTTAGATAAAGTATATGGATTAGGTAAAGTATCAATCACTGTATAATTGACCATATCAGAAGAATCATAATTATTTCCACTATTGTTTACTTTTATTGTCCATTTTAAAGATGATTTTATAGCTATTTTAGAATTTTCATCTACCTCATGCAATTCATTACTTCCTGCATTATAAAATCCATCTAATTTTTTACTTATCCCTGGGAATATACCTACTTTTTTAATTGTTACATCAGATTCATACCAAGTTGTATTTTCGCCACCATAAATTCCATCATAATTTTTATTTAATATATTACAAGATCCATCATTTTTAGGTGATTTATCTGTATTTGTTGAAAATGGTAGTTTTACATCATTTCCTGGTGCCTCTTTTTCTGTAGTATCATATGCAAATGCTATTTTATTTACTGATGATAAGTCTGCAACATTGTTATCAATTTCACATAAATATGTAAATACTATTGCATGACCCGGCTCTAACTCTGCCCCTTCATTAAATGTAAATACAATTTTCTCATTATTATCATAAGCAGCATTTACAACAATACCTGCATCTAAAGTTACACCTTGAGGTAAATTAATATCACTAGCATAATTTATAGTTGTTATTTGGTTTGATTGATTTACATTATAAAACGCATTAGAATCTTTACCTAGTGTGATATATTTGAATCCTTTAGGAAGAATGTCTACAGCTTTTTTAAGTGGAAGATTATCACTACTATTTGCATCATTATATATAACATATGTGTATACTACTGCATTTTGCGTGCTTCCATAACTATAAAGTGAATTACCATTTACTGAGTAATATCCAGATACAGAATCCTCATTATATCTAGTATATTTACCAATTGATTTTATTCCTTTTTGTGTCCATATATTATTTTTTATTGCTGGGTAATAATACTCTGTTTCACCTTCAGCAACAACATTATTTTTTATTCTTAATTCGATAGTATTGTGAAGTCTATAGTCAACTGCTCCGTCTTTAGGGACTTCTGTTGCTTTCGAGAATTCACTTGTCGTAACTGCTTCAAAAGTCAGTTCTATTGTATCTCCATTTTTTAGTACTCCACTTCCAAAACTAAAGTTCATATAATACCAGTTTGCACTTCCATTTAATCTTAATGGATTTTCTGTAACTATATTCCCATTAGAATCAGTTTGTTTTTCTGTAATATTTAATGATTTACTTTTATCGATAATATCGTTATTTGTGAATCTATCCATAAAAGAAATATCCCAACAATTTATGTCTTTTCCTGTATTGTTTGTATATTTAATTTTAAATGTTACCTTATCTCCTACTGAAATAGGATTTGTTTTGTTATCTGCTAACTTTCCATCTACATATGCTTGTTTTATAACTTTTGTTTCTGGATAAGTAAGCTCAACTGTTGCATCATCTGATATTTGAGTACTATTGAAATTTAGTGTTGCTGTATTTACAATAGTTCCTGCCTCTACTTCATCTGAAGACTTAGGCGTTGCAATTACATTTATACCATTTACTACCTTAAAATCAGTTCCTACATCTCCAAAATTAAAAGTTATAGATTTTACATTAACTATATCTTTATCATCGATTAAAGATGTTAATTTTGAGTTTTGTGAAGGATTGTCTATTTTTATAGTTTTAGTTGAATAATCATTAAACATGACTTCTACATTATAATTATCTATCCCCTCATAAGAACCTGTTGTTATTTCTTTAAGTTTGAATTTGGAATTTACCCCATTCCATGTTGAGAAATCATCTCTGACTGTTACATTTTTTAATGAATTTTTTGAAGTATTAGAAAAACCAGCTATAGTAAATGTAACATCTTCACCAGATCCGATTGGTACAGAAGCCTTATCTACAGATTTATTTATTTTTAAATCTACATCTTTAGGCGTTTGATATGTTTTGCTTTCTTCTCCCTCAACATTTAATGTATTTACTATTGATCTATATCCATTAAGATTAAATAATGAGTCAAAAGTTTTATCTTTTGGATATGTTAATGTAACAGTTTGGTTGAAAGTTTGATTTGGCTCAAGATTTACATCTTTCCATGTTAAGATGCCATCTTTTAATTCAAGATTATATTCATCCAAATCACCAGATGTTGTTATTGTTATATTATCGCCATCTATTTTCCACCAGTCTATAACATTTCCGTTTTTATCAACAGGTAAAATATCTTTTACATCAACTTTAGTTTTTTCTTTCCCCGTATTTGATATGTTTAAAGTGTATGTAACGCTTTGACCTTCTCTTATATCATCAGAGCTAGATGTTTTATTAACTCCAATTTTATATCCATCAAGTCCGATTTTTACTGTTGCTTCTGCTTTTTGTCCATTATTATTTGTAACTTGATTTTTTACATCAATAGTTTTTTCTTCACCAGTAATTAATTTATCTGGTAAATTTTCTGTTACAACTTTCGCGTTGTATCTTAAGTCTATTTTTGACCCTTTTTTAACATTCCCAATTTCCCATGTTATTGTATAAGACTTAGTTAATTCATTGTATTTTACTGTTCCTGTATAATCCCCTGATTTAATTGTATTATTAGACTTATCATACTCTGGAACTAAACCTGCTGGCATAATATCCACTATAGTCTGTTTTTCTGAATCAAGTTCACCATAATTAGAAACTTCTACTGTATAAGTTATAGTTTCACCATCTTTAAATATCTTGTATGAATCATTTGCGTATTTATTTAAAGATATTCTCGCTGATGGTTTTACCACTTTATTTACAGTTTCATTAGTGTTTTTATTGTTTACAGTTGCAGTATTTTTGATAAGAGTTCCTTCATTACAATCAGTAACTTTCACATAAAAAATATAAGTTTTTTGAGCTCCTGCATCTAAGCTATTAACAACCCATTTTACTTTGTTATTTTCTAGTGTATATCCATTAGTCCATTGTTCTTGATTTATAATTTGAGTATTTTGTGGGATTATATCCTCTACAACAAAATTCTCTAATTCGGAACTACCATCGTTTTCTACAGTGATTTCATATTTTATAATGTCACCTATTTCTACATCTGAACCATTTTTTCCAACAACTTCACTAGATTTTCTTGAAGTTATTCTAGCAGTTGTAGGAGGTACAGTTGTAGTAACTTTATCTTCTGAAGTTGAGTTAGAATTTCCTACTATAGGTTTGGCATCAAAGCTAACCTTGTTTGTTATAGTTTCTTCTTGTTGTGTTTTTTCTGCAACTAAATTTGATGTATAAAGAGTAACTTGCATATCTGGCTCTTTAATTTCACTGTCTGGATTTAAATCATTTTGCCTCGTATGAATTATCTTTATTTTTCTTCCTTCGATAGTAATTTTGGCATCTTTTTCACTTACTTCTAGAATCTTTTTGCCTCCTATTGTAAGTACTCCATTAGATGAATTTATTTCACCTTTTGGCAGATTAATCGAACTAGGTAGTTCCAACTCATCTGTAACAGTATATTCTTTTGTAAATATCTCGCCTACATATCCTTTATTATTTGATGTAGCTTTGATATTGTATACTATTGATTCATCTTTTATACTACCATTGTTATTTCTATCTATAGTTTGTTTATTTGCAGTTTTTGAAATATTATCCCAACTAAAAGATGATTTTGCAGTAATAGTAAAATCACTTATTATGCATTTTTCATCTGCTACTTTATCAGTAATTATATTATCATTTGAGTCTAATATTTCTGTTTTTATTATTACTTTTTCTCCATCATTAGTTACACCATTTTTGAATATCATTTGAAAATCAAATTGGTTAGTTGAACCTTGAGTAAGCTCTGTTATAATATATCTCTTTCCACCCTGTCCATTTACTAATTTTAGCTTTATGCCATCCAAAGTTATCTCGTTTTGGATTGTTCCATCAGATTTTTGAAAATCCGATAATATAACATCTGGATTATCTATTTCCAGTCTAATTTTATAATCCCCTATTATATTTGAATTAGAACCTGTTGATGTAACATGTACACGAGTGACTTGTCCTGTTGGAATTGAAATATTTCTATCAGTTATATTACTTTCTTGTCCAACTTTTATAACTAATTCTTGATTTACTTCTTCTGATTTAACATTTTTAATATTATTTTTTTCAGTTTTTTCATTTTCAGTAGATTTTTCATTAGAGGTATCTTCTTTATTGATATTATTTTGTATATTGTCTTTTTCTGAAGATAGCTCTTCTTCTGTTATGTTACTATTTTTATCTAGATTTTTATCATCAATTATTCCCTCATTTTGATCATCTGATGTTTGTTCATTATTGTCGATATTCTCCTGTGATGATACATCCTGAGATATTACCTCTTGCCCTTGATATTCATCTACAGTTGCATAAGCATATTGTAATGTGTCTGTGCTTATTAATAGCAATGCTAAAACAATTGCAATAACTTTCTTGAATATGCGATATAAATGTGTATTCATTATTTGATTTTTCTCCCTTGCTAATTATTAATTAGAAATATTTAAATCTATTGCAAAGGTAAATTTAAAATAACATTACTCTATATTTATGCAATTTTGGAAAAAAATGAATAAACCACTGTAATAGCTATTATATCATATTTATTTCTTAATTATTATATAAATAAAAGCAAAATTGTAATTTAAATAGAATTACAATTTTGCTTTTATTTAATAAATTATTTATTATCTATGTTTATATCTATTGGATATTTATATTTAATAACCAATCTTAAATCCAATAGATACGATTCTTTTTTATCTACATTTTCAAATTCAATACTTGATATCTTTGATCCTATCTCGTATGATGTATCTATAGATGAATTTCCATCCAATTCACTACCTCCATCATAACTAATAGATGAATCTGTTGTATATTTTACAGTTAAATGTCCTTTACTGTATTTAACATCTTTAATAATAACCTCTTTTCCGAAATAATCTATCTTTTTAGGGTACTTATCGTCTATTTTTAACTCTATTTTTTTATTTGCATTTACTAAAACTCCATCTGCTTTTAGTTTCAGCTTTTTTCCTTTATCATAGTATACTGAAGGTACTATAGTTTGGCTCCATCCTCCATTTTCTAATCCCATACCAGATAATTCTAATGAAGATTTATAAATCTCTCCATTTTCAGATATTATTCTTAAGTTATCTAATCCTTGTAATTCACCTATATTTGTTACTTCTCCATATGTGTTTAAATACATCATTGTAGGAGATACTCTTAACTTGTCTATATTTAAATTCAGATCACCATCATCTATTTGTTTATTTATTTCTATATTTTTAGTTTTGCTTAATTGTTTTGGTATCTCCAATTCTACATTTGTTGTCCCAAGTGTTTCATATTTGAAATCATTACTCTTGTCATATGATGCACTCACTTTTAGCAATTTAAGTTTTAATGATAATGTATTTTTTCCCTCTATTAATTCTGCTATATTACCTCCAACAATATTTATTGTTGTTTTAATATTTCCATCTTCATCTTTATCAAAATTTCCTCCACTCATTGCAGCATTTACAGAATCTACATACAATTCATAATAACTTTTGTTATCTATATCATCATTATCAGAAATAATCATGTCATCTACTTTAGTTTCCATTATAGCTTCAAAGTTTATTCTTTGTTCATCAATATAAATATTTTGAATTATGATATCATATCCTCCTATATTTATATATTGTGCATCGGATGCTTTATAACCATTATTAACTGCATTTTCTATTCCGATATCTCCAAAAATATATCTAAACATTGTATCTGCAAATGTTCTAAAACTAGGTACAAATGCATATGAAACACCTATTATCAAAATTGATGCTACAGATGTTATTGCCCATTTTTTATATTTTTTAGGTTTCAATTCTTTTAATTTAGTATTTAATCTTTCATCTAATTCATCTGGTATTTTAATATTTTCACTTTCAAATTCACTTAATAATTTTTCTATCTCTTTCTCTTCATCTAAAAAATTTCTTTTATCTTTATTTTTATCCATATTATCTCACCTCCAAATCCTTTTTCATACTTCTAAGAGCTGTATACATCTTTCCTTTTACGGTTCCTACTGGAACATCAAGTATATTCGCAATTTCGTCTAATTTATAACCCATATAAAATTTCAATCTTATCATTTCTCTAACTTGAGGTTCTATTTTTGCCAAACTTCTTTCCAAATCAAGTTTTTCTTCTTGATTATCTGATTTTGACTTTATAGTTCTAGAACTTTCAACGTCCTCTAAATATATTAATTTATTATTTTTACTTATAGTATTTTTAGCTTCATTTATAACAATTCTCAAAAACCATGTTTTGAAATATTGTGGTTCTTTTAAATTTTGTATGTTTTTTAACCCCTTTTCCACTGCTTGTAAATATGCATCTATGCTGTCTTGTTCATTTTTTAATATTGTGTATGCTAGTTTATATCCCTCATTTTTCAAGCTATGTACCAGAAGGCTATAAGCTTTAAAATTTCCCTTTATTGCTTTTTTAATTAATTTTTCGTCCATTACTTTTACCTCCTTTCACATATTAGACTAATGAAGTAATTAAAAAGTTATAAATATTTTTCAAAATTTTATATAAACCTAGTTTTTAATTAAAATTTCCAAACTCAATGTATTTTCTAAAAATCCACATAAAAAAAGCATACAAAATATTTGGATATTTTGTATGCTTTTTAATAAAAATTATCTATTTAATTCCGAAGAATCTTTTAGCATTTTCTTTTGTTGCTTCACAAACTTTTTCATAAGAAATTCCTTTTTCAACTGCTATTGTATCAGCTACAAATTGCACTAGTGATGGATCATTTCTTTTTCCTCTATGTGGTGTTGGTGCCATATAAGGTGAGTCAGTTTCTATTAATAATCTATCAAGAGGTATTTCTCTTACAACCTCTTTTGTTTTTTTGTTGTTTTTGAATGTTACTGTTCCTGATATTGAAATATAACATCCCATTTTAACATATTCTCTTGCTAATTCAACATTTCCACTATAGCAATGAAGTACGCATCCTATTTTAGGACTTTTTGTTGATTTTATAATCTCAAAAGTATCTCCATGTGCATCTCTATCGTGGATTATTATTGGTAATTTTAATTCATTAGCAAGTTCAATTTGTCTTTTGAACCATTTTTTTTGAAGTTCTTTATATTCAGCATCATAGTAGTAATCAAGTCCTATTTCTCCGATTGCTACTACTTTTTCATTTTCTATTGCCATTCTTTTAAGTTCTTGTATATCATCTTCAGTTAAGTCTTTAACGTCATGTGGATGAACACCTACTGCTGCATATATGAAATCATATTTGTTTGCAAGTTCAACACTTTCAGCTGATGTTTTCATACAAGCACCTGGGTTAACAACTAAATCAACACCTTTTTCATTAAGAGAAGAGATTAACTCTTCTCTATCTTCATCAAATCGTTCATCATTTAAATGTGCATGTGAGTCAAAAAGCATATTTACCTCTCCTTATCTAACTTCACAACCATCATTTGCACCAACAGCAGTTGGTATTATTAAATCATCACCATCGTTACCTGCTGCAAGTATCATACCTTGAGATTCAACACCTCTTAATTTAACTGGTTTTAAGTTGCATACTACTATAACATCTTTTCCAACCATTTCTTCTGGTTTATACCATTTAGCTATACCAGATACTATTTGTCTAGTTTCTGAACCTAATTTAACTTGAGAAACTAAAAGTCTGTCTGCTTTTGGATGTTTTTCGCAGCTTAATACTTTACCTACTCTTAATTCTACTTTATCAAGATCGTCTATTGTTATTTCTTCTTTATGTTGTAATGGAGCTTCTGTCACTTCTTCTTCCTCGTCTTTCTTTTCTGCAAATAATTCTTCAAGTTCTGCAACTTCTTTGTCTATATCTAATCTTTGGAATAATATTTCACCTTTAGTTACTTTTGTTCCTGGTTTTATTAATCCAAATGTTGCAGTACTTTCCCAGTTTGTTAATTCTTCACCTTCTATACCCATTTGAGCGTAGATTTTCTTAGCTGTAGTGTTCATTATTGGGTTTATTAATGTAGAGAATATTCTTATTGATTCACATAAGTTGTATAAAACTGTATCTAATACATCTTTTTTGCTTTCGTCTTTTGCAAGTACCCATGGAGCAGTTTCGTCGATGTATTTGTTAGTTCTTCTTATTAATTTCCATACACCTTCTAATGCTTCGTGGAATTGCATTTTGTTCATTTGTTCTTCGAATATTCTTCTTGATTCTTTAGCTTGTTCTTTTAATGCTTCGTCAAATTCAGTAGCAACTTTTGGTTCTGGTATTATTCCACCATTGTATTTTTCAACCATTGCTATAGTTCTACTTACTAAATTTCCTAAGTCATTAGCTAAGTCTGTGTTTATTCTTGTTACGAAGTTTCTATGAGTGTAACTTCCATCTTGACCAAATGCGAATTCTCTTAATAGATAGTATTTTAATGTATCTATTCCGTATCTTTCTATCATTTGTTCTGGGTAAACTATGTTACCTTTTGATTTACTCATTTTGTCATTAGCAAATAATATCCAACCATGTCCAAATACTTGTTTAGATACTGGTAAATCTAATGCCATTAATATTGCTGGCCATATTATTGTATGGAATCTGATTATTTCTTTACCTACAACTTGTATGTTAGCTGGCCAGTATTTTTGGAATAATGAATCGTCTTCGCTCATATATCCTAACGCAGTTATATAGTTGCATAATGCATCTACCCAAACATATATAACGTGTTTTTCGTCGAATGGTACTTTTATACCCCAGTCGAATGTAGTTCTAGTTACACATAAGTCTTCTAGACCTGGTTCTAAGAAGTTAGCTATCATTTCGTTAGCTCTAGCTTCTGGGAAACAGTAGTTAGGATTTTTGAATAACTCTTTTATTCTATCTTCATATTTAGATAGTTTGAAGAAGTATGCTTCTTCTTTTGCTACATAAGTTTCTCTACCGCAGTCAGGGCATTTATCTCCATCTACTAATTGAGATTCTGTCCAGAAACTTTCGCATGGAGTACAATATCTTCCTTCGTATTCACCTTTATATATATCACCTTGTTCATATAATTTAGTGAATATTTTTTGGATTACTTTTGTATGTCTTGGTTCAGTTGTTCTTATGAAATCATCATAAGATATGTCCATAGTCTTCCATAATTTTTTTATGTCAGCTATCATACCATCTAAGTATTCCATTTCTGTCATACCAGCTTCTCTAGCTTTTGTTTGTATTTTTTCACCATGTTCATCAGTTCCTGTTAAGAATCTTACATCATATCCACAGAAACGTTTGAATCTAGCTATTGCATCTGTTGCAACAGTTGTATAAGTGTGACCTATATGTAATCTACCACTTGGATAGTATATAGGCGTTGTAATATAAAAAGTTTCTTTGCTCATTTTATTTCCTCCTTAGATTTTCAATATATTAAAAAAACTCGCCCCCTATGAAACCATAGGGGCGAGTTATATTCGCGTTACCACCCTAATTATCCAGATAAAACTGGATATCTTAGTAGACTGTTAACGAGTCCATCCGTCTTATCCTAAATTAATTCAGATAAGAAGCTCCAAGGCCATATTCAATAATCAATTCGACGCTAGCTTTCACCTTACCTAGCTCTCTGTGGATAAATTGGATTATCTACTCTTCTCTTCATTGCTTTTAAATAAATCAATATTTTTATATTATATAATTTTAAACAAAAAATTCTTTTTTATTCAAAATAAACTTATTTTTAAGATAATTTCTTATATCGTTATTATTTTATTAAATAAAAAAAAACTTGTCAAGATTGATACTAATTTATTATTTTATTTCAGAAAATGTATATCTTTCTTTACGAGGCAGAAGAATTTCAAACTCAGTAGTAAGTCCATTATCATAAACTTTTTTATGGAATTCTGGAAGTTTTCTTCCTATCCATTTTTCCAAAGTTGCCTCCATATCATCAGTACAAACTTCTTCTTCAAAATTCATATCAAAATTATATATTCCAGCACAAGGATTATAAACTTCTCTACTTACTTCATATTTTTTCAAATTAACCACCCCTATTTCAAATTTTTAATATTATTTATATCTTAAAATTCTTTCCACTTTAATTATAATCTTATTTTCTAACAATTTTCCAATATTTTTATTCGACAATCATACTTTTTATTGAAAAAACAAGGGATTAACAAGATATAACTCTTTGTAATCCCCTAAATTTTATCCAAACATTAAATAACATATGTACACAGATGCAAGTACTCCCGCAAAATGACTGAGTAATGCACAAACTAAAGTATGGCGTGTCTTTTTTATTTTTTGACTTCCGTAATAAATAGCCATAGTATAAAAGACTGTTTCAGATGCACCTACAATAGTTGCTCCCATTTTTTCTACTAAACTATCAACTGATACTCTTGCAGCAAGCTCACTATACATACCCAAGGCCCCACTTCCTGATACAGGTTTCATTATTATAAGACCTATTAACTCTTTTGGTATCTTAAAAAAATTTGCAATAGGTGCAAATATAAACTCCAACATTTCTATCCCTTTTCCAGATTTAAAAATCCCTATAGCTATAAAAATTCCTATTATATATGGAAGTATATTTAAAGCTGTTTTTAGCCCATCAATTGCGCCAGTAATAAATGATTCAAATACATCTATCTTTTTATATTTTCCATATACAATTATAAATAGCATAATTAAGGGAATTGCTAAATTAGCTATTAAATCCAGCACTATCTACTCCCCCTCTCAAAAATCTTACAAGACACAATAGCTACTACAGTTGAGACAGTTGTCGCTACCAATGTTGAAATTATAATTTCATTTGGATTTACAGAGCCGGCATCTGCTCTTATTTTTAGCATTGTAAACGGTATCAACTGAATAGATGATATATTTATAACTAAAAACATTATCATTTCATTAGATGCTCTGTCTTTTTGTTTATTCAAAGTTTGGAGTTCTTCCATAGCTTTTAATCCAAATGAAGTCGCTCCATTTCCTGCCCCCAACATATTTAGTATTATGTTCATTATTATGTAACTCATAGCTTTGTGATTTTTAGGTATCTTAGGAAATAATCTTTTTAAGATAAAATCCATTTTTTGTCCTATCATATCTATTAGCCCAGAATCCTTTGCTATATTCATTATTCCCATCCAAAGAGCCATTATTGCTGCCAAACCTATTGTAAATTCAATAGCTCTAGAACCTTCATTTAAAATTACATTATTTAGTTCCGGTAGATTTCCAAAACATATACTTCCCACTATACCTATCGCCACCATATAAAACCATATTTTGCTAATTTTTTTCACCTTCCTTTAAAATAGTATTATTTTTGTGTGCAATAGTTAATTGTTACTTTAAATAATTTTATGATGTATGAATACTACTTTATACTTGAAAGTTTAGCAATATTGTGTTTTAGTATATGTATAGGGTTTTTAATTAATTAAAAATATTTAAGGAGAAATAAAAATGCGAAATTTAACTCTACTTACAGATTTGTATCAACTTACAATGATGAATGGGTATTATGAAAAAAATATTCATGAAGATATAGTTGTATTTGATATGTTTTTTAGAAAAAACGCTTGCGACGGTGGCTACACTATTATTTGTGGTATTGAGCAACTAGCTGAGTATATAAATAATTTGCATTTTTCAGAAGATGACTTAGACTATTTAAGAAGTTTAAACTTGTTCTCTGAGGGGTTTTTGAATTTTCTAAAGGAATTTAAATTTACAGGAGATATATATGCAGTTGAGGAAGGTACAGTTATGTTCCCTGGCGAACCTATAATAACTGTAAAAGCACCTTTATATCAAGCCCAATTAATAGAAACTGCGTTACTTACTATAGTGAACTTCCAATCACTAATAGCAACTAAAGCGTCTAGAGTTTGTTATGCTGCTCAAGGGGATCCTGTTCTTGAATTCGGACTAAGAAGGGCTCAAGGACCAGATGCAGGTACTTATGGTGCAAGAGCTGCTGTTATCGGTGGTTGTGCTGGTACAGCTAATGTATTAGCGGGGAAAATGTTTGACATACCTGTCGTTGGAACACATGCTCATAGCTGGGTTCAAAAATTCGATACTGAATTAGAAGCCTTCCAAGCATATGCAGATGTGTATCCAGATAATTGCTTATTATTAATAGATACATATAACGTATTAAAAAGTGGTCTTCCAAACGCAATTAAAGTATTTGATAATTTAAGAGCTAAGGGATATGAACCATCTGGTATACGTATAGATTCAGGAGATTTACAATATCTTTCTAATGAAGTAAAAAAAGAATTAGAAAAAGCAGGATATCATGATTTAAAAATAACTGCTTCTAATGATTTGGATGAATACATAATTTCAGACTTAAAATCAAGCGGTACAGCAGTCAATTCATGGGGTGTTGGTACTAAACTGATTACGTCTGCAGAGTCACCTTCTTTAGGTGGTGTTTATAAATTAGCTGGTTCTTATAAAGGAGATACATTAATACCTAAAATAAAAGTATCTGAAGACCCAGAAAAAATAAATAACCCAGGTTATAAAAAAGTGGTTAGAATATTTGATAAAGAAAATATAGCTCAAGCAGATTTAATAATGCTAAAAGATGAAGCTATTGATACTACTAAACCTTTAACAATATTCCATCCTACATATACTTGGAAAAAATCAACTTTTGAAGACTATACAATCAAAGAACTTCATAAACCTTTATTCATTAATGGTGAATGTAAATATGAATACAAACCGATTAATGAGATAAAAGCTTATGTAAATTCTCAGCTTGAAACATTCTGGGATTCTTATAAGAGACTTTCTTCACCAAAGAAATATAAAGTCGATTTATCTAAAGGACTTTGGAATTTAAAAACTGATTTATTAGCTTCAAAGAAAGTATTTTAATAAAAATAATTTATAGATAAAGAGGGGGGTCAATTAATGGACGTTACTGATTACAGAATTATAGAGATATTACAAAAAGATGGTAGAATCTCTATGAAAGACTTAGGAAAAATAGTAGGATTAACTTCTCCTGCCGTTTCAGAAAGAGTGAAAAGACTAGAAGAATCTGGTGTAATTGAAGGTTATAAAGCAATTGTAAATCCAGATGCATTAGGAAGAGTTATAAAAGCATTTATACACATATCTTTACCAAGTGATAAATATGAACCATTCCTAGAAACTGCAAGAAAAGATCCTCGCATAGTTGAGTGTCACCATATAACTGGAGATGACTGCTCGCTACTAAAGGTTATAGTGAAGGATATGTATGAGCTTGAAAGTGTTATCGATAGTATAAAATCAATAGGTACAACTAAGACCTCTGTTATTTTATCTACGCCTATACAAGCAAAATCTATACTATAATTAATTTAATATAATAAAAAAATAGTCTGCTAAAGGTACAAATATTAAGTACCATTTGGCAGACTTTTATTTTATATTTCTTTATCTGTTTTGTATCTATAAAAATACACAGTTAAAATAAATTCCATATATGTTTTTATTACTCCATTGTCCTCTAAAGGATTTAACAATTTTCTTGTAGCTACTAAATCACAATATCCAAGCAACATTATGCCTATAATATCATCACCCAGCTCATCAAATTGTTTCCATAATGCTTCTTTTCCAACATTTCCTGTTTTATACGCTACTAATAAAGTCATATGGTAGCGTACATATCTAAATAATTTTTCAGTAGTTATTTCACTTAGTCCTAATTCCTTGCCTAATTTAAGAACTATCTCACCACCAGTTACATCATGTCCCTTAAAATGTGTTCTACCTGTGGCATCTACAGTTTTAGCTGCTGGTTTACCAATATCATGTAAGAAAACACCTAATTTTAATATTTCTAATGTAGGAAACCCCGATTCATCTTTTGAATTTAAATAATTCCAAATATCTTCTTTTAGATGACTTGGGAAAAATCTCTCTGTTTGTAATATACTTTCAAAATGACCTAGAGTATATAGAGAATGTTGAAAAGCATTAACTATATGATATTTGCATTTACCAACTTCCTTCATATCCTTAATGCTAGGTATTATTTGTTCTAATAAACCTCTTTCATCTAGTTCTTCTATTTTTGTAGAGGAATTTTCATATTTCAGACATTGCAATAACTGCTTTCCTATATCCATCTAATCACCCCTGTTTATAAAATTAAACAATCTATCTCAATTTTACTACAAGTCTAACACTTGCTTATATACAACATCTTTTTTTAATTTTCTTTCTTTGCAGACAGTTTTAATGGCGTCTTTTTTGCTAAGACCATCATTAATTAAAACTTCAACATATTCTCTCTCTGATAGTTCATCATAATTATTTTTGGCTTGTTTTTTACCTTTAAATCCATCTACAATTAGTACAAATTCACCTTTAACTTCTTTTTCTTCATATATTTTTAAAACTGTTTCAATATCTTCTCTTATTACTTCTTGATATTTTTTAGTTAATTCTCTATTAACAGCAATTTTTCTATTTCCAAAGAATTTTAACATATCTTTTAGTGTATCTTTTAATCTATGTGGTGATTCATAGAAAATCATAGTTCTATCTTCTTCTTGTATTTCTTCAAGTCTTTTTCTACGTAATTTTTTATCTCTATCTAAAAATCCTTCAAATACAAATTTGTGTGTATCTAATCCAGAACCAACTAAAGCTACTGTAAATGCTGTTGCTCCAGGTAATACATCTATTTCTATATTATTTTCTATAGCTTGTTTTATTAAGTCTTCTCCAGGATCTGATATCCCAGGCATTCCTGCATCACTTATTAGTGCTATATTTTCTCCATCTAATAATTTACTTATTAAATAATCACCTTTAGTATCCTTATTATGCTCAAAATAACTTGTCAAAGGTTTTGAAATTTCAAAGTGATTTAAAAGTTTTATACTATGTCTTGTATCTTCTGCTGCAATTAAATCTACTTCATTTAATACCTTTAAAGTTCTATATGTTATATCTTCCAAGTTTCCTATAGGTGTTGGACATATATATAATTTTCCACTCATATTACTCTCCTATATCTTCGTTGGCATATATTTTTCTTATTTCTTCTGTATAATTTCCATCATCACCATATACATATAGAGGGTCTAGTATTTTTAGTTCTGGTCTACCATCTTTAGTAAATTCAACTAACA
Organism: uncultured Intestinibacter sp.; assembly: GCF_902468165.1. Lineage (NCBI taxonomy): Bacteria > Bacillati > Bacillota > Clostridia > Peptostreptococcales > Peptostreptococcaceae > Intestinibacter > uncultured Intestinibacter sp. The sequence goes on along the minus strand of NZ_CABQXJ010000001.1, from coordinate 15,745 downwards.
TTAAGTTAGGAGCTTTTCCTACTTTAGGATGTATAAATTGAACTACTTTTGGCTCTAATCTATATTTTCTACCTAACTCGATTATATCTACTAATCTAGTTGGTCTGTGTATCATAAAGAATTTCCCTCTAGGCATTACAAGTCTAGAAGCTGCTCTTATTACATCTTCTAAATTACACATTATCTCATGTCTTGATATTGCTTTTTTATCATTTGGATTTTTTATTCCATCCATATGCATATATGGTGGGTTTGATGTTGCTACATGGTATCCATGTACTTCTAATTCTTTATCTATAGTTTTTATATCTGCATTTACGATTTCTACTCTATCTTCTAAATTATTTAATTTTACAGATCTTGTAGCCATTTCATAAACTTCTTCTTGTATTTCAACACCTATTATTTTGCTAGCTTTACTTTTTCCCGCTATTAAGATAGGTATTATACCTGTTCCAGTACCTAAATCAACTACTTTTGCATTATTTTTTACTTTTGCAAAGTTAGCTAATAATACTGCATCTATTCCAAAACAAAATCCTGTTTTATCTTGTATTAATTTTAATCCTTTTAGTTGTAAATCATCAATTCTTTCAGTTTCCTTTAAAGTTACCTGCATAAAATCTCCTTTAGTCTTCTAATTTTCTAAGTTCTTTTAATGTCTCTAAATCTATGCCATCGTGATTGCATTTTCCACCACCACAGCATCCATTTTCACATTTTTTAGGTACATGAAGAACTTTAACTTCTTCACGTAAACAAGTTTTTATTGTTTTATCGTTAAATTCTATTTTCATTTGTTCAAGTAATGGATTTATTTCTATTACTTTACCTTTTTGATTGTCTACTTTTACTATACTTCCTACAACAGGCATTTTTTCTATTGCTTCTACATAAACATCATGTTCATATTTTAAACAGCAGAATAAACGACCACATATACCTGATATTTTTGTAGGATTTAGAGATAAACTTTGGTCTTTTGCCATTTTTATTGACACAGGTTGGAAATCTCCAAGCCAAGAAGAACAGCATAATTTTCTTCCGCAAGTTCCAAGACCACCTATTGATTTAGCTTCATCCCTTACACCAATTTGTCTAAGTTCTATTCTTGTTTTGAATATTGATGCTAAATCTTTTACTAGTTCCCTAAAATCTATTCTTCCCTCTGCAGTGAAATAGAATATTAGTTTATTTCTGTCAAATGTATATTCACAATCGATTAAAAACATAGTTAATCCATGTTCTTTTATTTTTTGTTGGCAAATTTCAAAAGTTTCTTTTGCTTTTTCTTTATTTTCTGCATAGATAGCTTTATCTTCTTCTGTTGCAATTCTTATTATAGGTTTTAATGGAGAAATTAGTTTTTCCTCTTCTATTTCTTTAGGTCCAACAACTATTCTACCAAATTCAAGTCCCCTAGCAGTTTCTACAACAACATCTATATCTTTTTCTATTTCGAAATCTACTGGATCAAAATAATAGATTTTACCAGCATTTTTAAATCTAACCCCAACTATTTTTATCATTTAATCACCTCATATATATTTAAAGTCATAACTTGTATGCTAATATTGAAATTACAATTACTTCTCAACTTATTTTTTGTCTCTTCTATTATATCAATAATCTTTGATAATTGAGAATAAGTTGTTTTATTGCTCATGTTTTTTACAAATATTAGCCTATCTAAATTTATAATCATACTATTATCTACATTCTCTTTTACCATCATAATATCTCTAAAGTAATTAATCAGCAAATCTAAAACATTTGTTATTTGATCTTTATATTTTTCTATACTAGATTGTATGTCCATTATCTCAATTAAGTTTCCATTTAAAAATGTTTCAACGTATTTTTGTACTTCTTCTCTCATAAGATGAAACTCTTCTGATTCAGAAAGTTCTATTGCCTTTTTCATACTTCCCCTAGAGAAATTTGCAAGTAGTGATGCTCTTTTTGAATCTATTCCATTCATAGTTAAATAACTTGCTACTTCTTGCATTGGTATTGGTGTAAATTTAATAATTTCACATCTTGATTTTATTGTATCTAATAACGATTCCTTATTATCAGTTATAAGGATTATTATAGCATATTTTGGTGGTTCCTCTAATGTTTTAAGCAATGCATTTTGTGCCTCTACTGTCATTTTCTGAGCTTCATCAATTACATATATTTTGTATGATTTGTAAGGCTTTACTAATATGTCTGATTGCAATTTTCTTATTTGAGCTATTTTGATACTATTGCCATCTGGTTTTATTTCTATATAGTCTGGACTATTGAATAAATTCTCCATTTCCAATAAAATTGCAGCTAATTCTCTAGCCATTGTATTTTTCCCTATACCATTTGGGCCTTCAAACATATATGCATGGCTTACCATATTTGATTTTATACTATTTGTTAAATATTTTTTTGCAAAATTTTGCCCTTTTATTTTTTCAAAATACATATATCTTCCTCCATTTTTATAGAATTTATATCTATCCATAACTTCGGAATATAAATCTATTTGTTTAGTATTTTTTCTTCTATGATAGAATATATCTCATTATGTATATCGTCTATAGTTCTCATGTTGTTATTTTCTACACAGTTGATTTTTTTCCAATCATATTTTTGAGCTATATAAAGCGAATTTTCATATGATTTTTTTAAGTATTCAAAGTCACTTTCATGTATATCCTTTTGACTTTCTCCTGTTATCTTGTTATTTCTATCTTTCATAAGTGATTTACTTACTTCAGCAGGAACATCTAAGAATATTACACAATCTGGCTCTGGTATTTTATATAAATTAAATTCTAAATCACTTAACCAGTCTAAGTATTTATCTCTTTCTGATTCATCTAATTTAGATGCTTGGTGAACCATGTTTGAAGTTGTATATCTGTCACATATTATTATTCCACCATCGTTGTAGAATTCTTCCCATTCAGTTTTAAATGATGCATATCTATCTACTGCATAGAATGTTGAACAAACATATGGATCTACGTCTGTAGCACTTTTACCGAAGTCTCCTCTTAGATACATTTTTACTAATGCTGATGATTCCGAATCATAATTTGGGAATTCTACTTTCTTAATTTTATAATTTTCTGCTTCTAATCTATCATATAACTTTTTAGTCTGTGTAGCTTTACCACTTCCGTCAGACCCTTCTATAATTATTAACTTACCTTTCATTTATAATGCCTCCATAATAAACTTTTTTATATTAAATGTCGTTGTCTATCTCTCAATTATTTCAATTATCTCCAATGAGCTATCTTTTAATCCACTTACGTGCATTCCATATTTTTTGCACTCAAGTATATAATCTACTACTTCTTGTGTTATGATTTCACCTGGTGATGTCAAACTTATACCTGGTGGATATGGAATTATATACTCTCCAGAAATTTGTCCTATACTTTCTTTTAATAAAACTTCTTTTTTATTGCTGTAAAAAGCTTGTCTAGGCGAAATTATTTTTTCTGGTATTAAATTTGGATAATTTAGTTTCATTAGCTTAGTAACATTATCATCTGATTTATCCAAATTATTATCAATATCTAAATCCTTAGATATTGATTTTATAGCATCTAAGAATTTATCTAAATCTTCTTTTTCATTTCCTATAGTGCATATTAATAAAACTCCATAGTAATTTGAAAGCTCAACTTGGATATTATGCTTATATCTAAGCATTTCTTCTAAGTCATATCCATTTATGCCCAAATCTTTAAGTGATACAAATAATTTTGTAGAGTCATGTCCTTTTAAAACTTTTATTCCTTTAATTTGTGATAACTCTTTTTCAAAATTATCTATATTAGTTAATAAGTCTTTCATCAATTCTTGTCCAAATCTATCATAAATATCAATCGCAATTTCTAAAGATGACATCATAACATATGATGGACTTGATGATTGAACTATTTTTAAAAATCTTTCTAAATTCTTTTTATCTACCAAATTTCCTTGAACATGCATGATAGATGATTGAGTAAATGATGGTAATGTCTTATGAACACTTTGTATTACTATATCTGCACCTTGCTCAAGTGCTGATTTTGGTAAAGCTTCACTTAATCCTAAATGTGCCCCATGTGCCTCATCTACAATTACAACCATATCTTTTTTATGTGCATATGTACAAATTTTTTCTAAGTCAAATACCATCCCATAATAGCTAGGATAAGTAAGCATAAGCACTTTTACATCACTATTATTATCTATCGCATCTATAACATCTTTCTCATTAACACCGTTTATAGTGTAAGTATCTTCACATATACTTCCTTTTATATATACTGGATTTACATCACCTAATATAAAAGCATTTATAGCTGATTGATGACAATCCCTATTTATAAGTATTTTGTCTCCTGGGACACAAGTCGATAATATTGCAGCTTGTATTCCACATGTACTACCATTTACTAGATAGTAAGTTTTTTCACTCTTAAAAATTTGTTTGGCTCTTTCTTGAGAGTCTTTGATAATTCCTTCTGGTGAATGTAAATTATCAGTTTCTATAATTTCAGTTATATCCATTTTATATAGATTTTTTACTAAATTTTCATATCCTAACTTATCATATATTTTACCTTTTTTATGACCAGGCATATGAAAAGATACTAAATCATCATTAACTATGTTTTGTAACTTATTATTTATATAATTTTTTTCGTACTTTACTGCTTTTGTCATATATATTTAAATATTGTCCTTTCTTGAATAATCTCAAGCACTTATATTAATTTTTTCTAGTCTTATTATAATATAAGATAGATATTATTAATATAAATAATTGAAATATAGGATATTATCATATTTTTAATTTATTGTAAAATAAAAAATACGATATTGTATCTTTAAAAATTTTGCCATTAAAACAATCTATCATTTCCTTAGAACAAAAAAAGTCGCTAATATAAATATTAACGACTTACTTAATCTCATTTTTTATTTTAAGTTGAATATCTAGTCATAAAAATTATCTAATCTTCTATATAGCCATTAAATATCTTATTTAATAACATAGAATTTATATAAGCTACAACTCCAAAACTTATACAAGTATCTAAAAATACTATTTGTCCCCAATATTTCCCGAATAAAACAAATGCACCTAAAGGCATTAAAGTTAAAACTAACATTATTAATGTATATGGAAGATGTTTTATTGACATTAAAACCGCATTCATTAAAGTATTTTTTATACTATTTTCAAATCTAGCTACAAGCGGAAATACATATACTACAATAAATCCTATTACAATACTTATTAAAGTAAATATAAATTTAAAAGCAGTACTTAATATATCATTTGACATTAAACTACACATATAAAAATCAAGTCCTATAAAAGATGCCACTAATAATAAAATTAACCAGATAATTGTACTTTGTTTGAAGTTTTGCTTAAACTGTTTAAAAAATTCTTTAACGGCGTAAACATCTTCATCTCTTGTCGATTTCATAGAAACACAATAAAGTGCAGTCGTCGATGCACCTATCGTTACAATAGGTATTGAACAAATAACAAATAAAAAATTTAAAATTATTGTATCAGATACTTTTGATATCCCCGCAAAAAAGTTATTATCATAATCAAATATTTTCCCCATAAAACACTACTCCTTAAAATATAAATAAAACTGCTATAGATATTATAGCAGTTTTATTTAACTTATTTTTATTAGTTTGTTATTACTATACCTGTTTCTTTATCAAATATATGAACTTTTTCCATATCCATTATAAACTTAACTTTATCTCCCATTCTAGCAGTTGTATCAGCATTTACCCTTGCAGTCATAGGGAAGTTTTCTAAATCAAAGTATAAATAAACTTCTGAACCAAGTAATTCATATACATTTATTTTTACGTTTAATTCAGCTCCTTTTTTTACTTCTACTAATTCTTTAGGATCATATATATTTTCTGGTCTAATACCCATTGTAACAGTTTTATTTAGATATCCTTGTTCAACTACTTCTTTTGCTTTATCTTCTGGTAAAACAAATTTATTTTCTTTCATTTTTAATACAACTTTTCCATCTTCTTTTGCTACTGCTACATCTATAAAGTTCATTTGTGGAGAACCTATAAATCCTGCAACAAATAAGTTTTGTGGATAATTATATAAATTTTGTGGAGTATCGACTTGTTGTATTATTCCATCTTTCATAACTACAATTTTAGTTCCTAAAGTCATAGCTTCAGTTTGGTCATGTGTTACATATATCATTGTTGCCCCTAATCTTTCATGTAACTTAGCTATTTCAGTACGCATTTGAACTCTTAATTTTGCATCTAAGTTTGATAAAGGTTCATCCATTAAGAATACTTTTGGCTCACGAACTATTGCTCTACCCATAGCCACACGCTGTCTCTGACCACCTGATAAAGCTTTTGGTTTACGGTCTAATAATTTTTCTAAGTCTAATATTTTTGCTGCATTTCTAACTTTTTTATCTATTTCTTCTTGAGGAACTTTTTTAAGTTTTAATCCAAATGCCATATTATCATAAACTGTTAAGTGTGGATATAGTGCATAACTTTGGAATACCATCGCAATGTCTCTATCTTTAGCTTCAACATCATTTACAACTCTTCCATCTATTTTTAAATCTCCCCTACTTATATCTTCAAGCCCGGCTATCATTCTAAGCGTTGTTGATTTACCACAGCCTGATGGACCTACAAATATAATGAAATCTTTGTCATCTATTTCTAAATTAAAATCTTTTACTGCTTCAAAACCATTTGGGTATATCTTGCATATATTTTCTAATGATAAGCTTGCCATATTCCTAATTCCCTCCAATTTATTTATCCAATTAATTATTATTTATTTAATCTAACAACTGATTGTCTAACAACTAACTCTCCATCAAATATTTTATGTCTATTATCAGCATTATTTTCTATTAGATCAAATAAAATTTTACTTGTTTCCTTTGCCATATCTTCTACCGGTTGCCTTATAGTACTTATTGATGGATTGTAATAATAAGCTATATCCAGTCCATCAAATCCCATAACTGAGTAATCCTCTGGTATCTTTTTACCTGATTCTAATATTGCTTTACTTGCACCTATTGCCATACTATCCGAAATTGCATAAACTGCTGTAAATTCTTCATCTGATTCTAGAAGTTCTTTCATAAGTTTATATCCATTTTCCATAGTAAAAGCAGTTTCTTCTTGAAAAGTATATCTTATTAGATTTTCATTTATGGGTATCTGTCTTTCTTCTAAGGCTTTTTTATAACCCTGTACCCTCAATCCACTGATACTTTCATCCCATGGTTGAGCTGCCAGCATTACAATTTTTTCATGTCCATACTCACACAAACAATCTACAGCTTTTTTACTTTCCTTCACATCATCTACTGATACAGACGAATATATTTTTTTATCTACACCTTCAAACATTGATATTGTACTTAATACAAAAGGTACATTTATCTGTTTCAGTCGTTTCTCATCATGTGAAAACCATCCCCCTAAAAAGATAATTCCTTTTAATTTTCTTTCTTTTATTAATTGTAAAGCAACTTCAATCTCATCTTGATTTGAATCTACTCTATGTAATAAAAAAGTATATTTTCGATGTTGTATTTCTTCTTCAAATACTTTTATCATCTTTTGAAAAAATGGGTTATCTATACCTTTTATTAAAACTGCTATTGTTTCTGTTTGTGTACATTTCAAACTTCTGGCTGTGCTATTCGGCACAAAATTATTTTCTTTTATAACCTGTAGAATCTTTTCCCTTGTTTCATCACTTATGTCTGGATGATTATTAATAGCTCTTGAGACAGTACTAACGCCGACACCACATTTTTTAGCTATATCTTTTATTGTGATTGTCTTCATATCCCTATTTCCTTTCATACGTTTTCTCTCTATTTCTAATCAATCATACGAGCTATTTAATTTATATTCTTCCATATATCTTAGTTAATCTTTTTATTTTTTCTATTAATTCTTCAGAAAAACAATCTGGTTTCATTCTCCATTTCCAATTGTCACCTAGTGTAGATGGTATATTTATTCTAGCTGATTCATCCAATCCTAAAAAATCTTGAACTGGAATTATACATGTATCAGCAACACTCCCCATCGCCAAACAGATAAGATCCCAATTTCTATATTTTTCTTCTGAGTCTCTACTATTGATATAATCTATACACATTTGTTTATCTAAGGTATCTAATTCTTTATACCATCCTATAATCGTGTCATTGTCATGTGTACCAGTATAAACAACACAATTTTTATTATAGTTATGAGGTAAATAGTCACTTTCCTCTCTTGAATCAAATGCAAATTGAAGAACCTTCATTCCAGGATAACCTGTATCTTTAAGTAGTTTTATAACTGAATCTGTTAAAAATCCTAAATCTTCAGCTATTATTTTAACTTCCCCTAATTCTTGCTTTAATTGTTTAAATAGCTCTATCCCTGGTCCTTTCTCCCAAGTACCATTTACAGCTGTTTTACTTTTATAAGGTATTGAAAAATATTCATCAAACCCTCTAAAATGATCGATTCGAACAATATCATATAAATTATAACAATATTTTATTCTTTTTATCCACCATTTATAGTGAGTATATTTATGATATTCCCAATCATATAATGGATTTCCCCATAATTGTCCATCTTCAGAGAAAGAATCTGGTGGACACCCTGCCACTGCTATAGGATTTAGATTCTTATCAAATTGGAACAATTCAGGATTTGCCCATGTGTCTGCACTATCTAGTGCTACATATATAGGTATATCTCCAACTATTGATATTCCTTTTTTGTTAGCATATTCTTTTAATTTATGCCATTGATCTGAAAATAAATATTGAATATATTTATAAAATGTAATTTCTTCTTCTAACTTTTTACTATATTTTAATAATGTTTTTTTATCTCTTAATTTTAATTTATCGTCCCATTCTAACCAAGATATTCCCCCTAAGGAATCTTTGATTGCCATATATAAAGCATAATCATCTAACCACCATTTATTATATTTACAGTAAGCTTGAAATTTTTTATTATGTTCTATTTTGCTTCTTTTATAAGCTTTTTTTAGTATTTTAAACCTTGATAAATAGATTTTTTCATAATCAATATATTCGTCGTTTTTTCCCCAGTCGTAACTATCACATTCTTCTTGTGTTAATAGTTTTTCTTCGATTAGTTTGTCCAAATCTATAAAGTATGGATTACCTGCAAATGTAGAAAATGATTGGTATGGAGAATCCCCATATCCTGTTGGTCCAAGCGGTAGTATCTGCCATATTTTTTGATTAGCTTTTTCTAATATATCTACAAATTCATATGCTTCTTTTGAAAAACTTCCTATTCCATATTTTGAAGGTAAACTAGATATAGGTAGTAAAAATCCGTTTCTCCTCATGATGATCCCCCTTTTGTATTTCCTATCCTTTAACGGCTCCTGCAACAACACCTTCTATAATATGTTTTTGACAAGCTAAGTAGAATATTATTATTGGGATAATAGCTAACACTAACATAGCCATCATAGCTCCCATATCTCTATTACCATTTGATCCTACTAACATTTGAATTACAACTGGTATAGTTTTATATTTTGTTGATAAACCTATAACTAAATATGGTAATAGATAGTCATTCCATATCCACATTGCATTTAATATTGCTACTGTTATTGCTGTAGGTTTTAATATTGGTAATACTATATGGAAGTAAGTTTGTAGAGGATTACACCCATCTATCATAGCTGCTTCTTCTATTTCTAGTGGTATTGATTTTATAAATCCACTAAACATAAATATTGATAAACCGCATCCAAAACCTAAATATAAAACTATCATTCCAACAGGGTTAGCAAGATGTAATATATCTGCTAATTTAACCATTGGGAACATGACCATTTGGAATGGTACTATCATTGAAAATACAAATAAATAATATAGTACACTTGTAAATTTAGATTTTACTCTTGTTATATAATATGCTGTCATAGATGTAAAGAATAATATAACAACTACTGAACCAATTGTTATAAAAAATGACCACCCTATTGCACTTAAAAATCCTGTTTGTTCTAAACCATTAACATAGTTACTAAGTCCAACAAAAGTTTCTGATGTTGGTAGAGCAAATGGATTATCACTAATAAAGAATTTACCTTTAAATGAGTTTATTAGTATAAATAAAATCGGTGCTAAGAATACAACAACTAATGCACAAAGTATAAGGAATATCACTGTATTCCCAATATTTCTTTTTGGTTTTACACTAACTTCATTAGTGCCTTTTTTAGATACTGCTACATCCATTATTGTTCTACCTCCTTATTTCTAGTGTAATATAATTGAGCAAGTGCTATACAAGCTACTATAATAAAGAACATTACTGCTTTTGCTTGTCCTACACCTTCAAATCCTATTCTGCCGTAGAATGAGTTAACTATGTTTAATGCTAACATTTCTGTTTTATGCATTGGTGCCCCATTTGTTAATGCTAAGTTTTGGTCGAATAGTTTAAAACTATTTGATAATGTCAGGAATAAACATATTGTTATTGATGGCATTACCATTGGTATAGTAACATTTTTTAATGTTTGCCATTTGTTTGCACCATCTATTTTTGCTGCTTCGATTAATTCTGTTGGTACGTTTTGAAGTCCTGCTATATATATTATCATCATATAACCTATCATTTGCCAGTTCATAAGTAGGATCAATCCTATAAATCCATATTTTGCATCAGCAACTAATGTTGTAGCATATCTTGATAAAAATGCATTTATCATTGTTTGCCATGTATAACCTAAAACTATACCACCAATTAAGTTTGGCATGAAAAATACTGTACGGAAAAAGTTAGTTCCTTTTATCTTTTTAGTTAAAAAATATGCTAATACAAAAGCTATTACATTAACTGATATTATTGAAATTATTGTAAATAATCCTGTGAATCCAAATGAATATAAGAAATTTTGTCCTGCTGAAAATGCAGTTTTATAATTTTGAAGACCTGTGAAAGTTGCATCTGTTATTGTTGTGAATTTACAAAATGATAGATATATACCTATTACAAAAGGTAATATAAACGCAATCGCAAATGCTATAAGAGTTGGTACTATAAATACAGGCCAGTATTTTTTCAATGTTTTTTGCATGATACCCCTCCTGATATTTTATTTTATTAAATTAATTAGCCATAAATAAAGTATCTATATTATTACTCAATTTAGAATGTAATCTTATTTTCATTCTTAACGTCATTGATACTGTTATTTATGGCTGATTTTATGCTAAATTGACTAGATTAATTTTATATATTAATTATTTTGTTAGAGCTTTTTCGCTTGCCCATTCATCAACAACTTTTTTCTTAACATCATTCCATTTCATATTTCCATTACAATATTGAAGTAATGCATCACCGAAATCATCTTTAAATTGTTGACTTGGGAAAGTAGTGAAGTTCCAGTCTACATTGTAGTATTTATCATCTTTCATGTATCTTATAACTTCTTTAGCTAATGGATCTTGTGTAACTTCATCATCTGAGAAAGTATCAAATGGAGTTATGAATCCTAAGTCATTAGTAACATAATCTTTACCTTTATCAGAAGTGAATAACCAGTTTATAAAATCTTGTGTAGCTTTTTGGTCAGCTTCTGAAGCATTTTTATTTATGCAGAAGTAGTTTTCAGTACCTATGCAAAGACCTTGTTTTTCTTCACCTTTAACACCTGTATATATAGGCATGAATTTAACATCATCTTCTTTAACTGTATTTCCATCAACATCTGCTATTTGACTCCATCCCCAGTTACCATTTTGAACCATAGCGCATTGTCCTAAAGCGAATTCAGACATTGAATCTGTAACAGTTTTGCTTCCTAATAATGTAGGTTCACAAGTTGAATTGTTTATGTATAAATCAAATATGTTTTTAAAGTTATCTGAGTATTTAAAGCTTATTTCATCTTCATCTTTTACTTTATTATCTTTGTATTCATAATATATAGGAAGATTTGCTAAGTGAGTTTGCCATCTCCAATCTTCTCCTGGAGTTAATGATGTAGAAGCAAATACCCCTTTTATTCCTAATTCATCTTTTTTAGATTGCATATCTTCTGCAACTTCTTTTAATTTATCAAAGTTATTTATTTCATCCATAGATTTTACTTTTGCACCATCTAATGCAAAGTATTTATCCATTATTGATTGGTTATATATTATTCCGTATCCTTCTTCAACATAAGGTATACCATATACTTTACCATCGTCGCCTTTTATAGCTAAGTCTTCATTTAATAAATGTTTGTTTAATTCTGTATCAGTTAAATCTGCACAATAATCTTTCCAAGATTCATACCCTACTGGTCCATTTATTTGGAATAATGTTGGTGCATCTTTTTTAGCTATTTCTGATTTTAGAGTTTGTTCATATTTACCACTAGCAGCAGTAACAACTTTAACTTCTACCCCTGTTTCTTCTTTATATTTTTTAGCTATTTCTTTCCATTGTTTTTCTTGTTCTGGTTTAAAACTTAGATAATAAACACTACCTTTGTCAGATGACCCTGAACCACTAGAATCATTAGAACTACTGCAGCCAGTAAGCATCGCTACTGATAATACACTTGCTAAAGCAATTGATAAAAACTTTTTAACTTTCATATCTTCTCCCCCTGATTTGAAAAATGTGAATTAGTAACGTTACCGAAAACGTTTCCAATTTGTCGGATAACGTTTTTCTAATTACTAAAATAGTAGCACCGAATCTTTCAAAACGCAACATGATTTTTGGTATTTTTTTCAAATTAGTCATTTTTTTAAATAAAAATTCTCTATATTTGTCTAAATTAAATTTTGTCCAAAACATTAATATAGAGAATTTTTATCACTTCAAACTAGTTTAATTTCCAAATATCATCATTGTAATCTTGTATAGTTCTATCTGAAGAAAAATAACCGGCTTTACTTATATTTATTAACATCTTTTTAGCCCAATTTTCTCTATCTTCATATTGTTTAAATGCAATTTCTTTTGTTTTTATATAATCTTCAAGATCAAGTAATGCCATAAACCAGTCCTTCTTAATAATTTCTTTAAATACTCTTATTAAGTTTTCAGCATTACCTATACTCATTAGTTCTGTACCTATTATAAAATCTACTGCTTCTTTTATTTTAGGATTTCTTGCATATATATCTATAGATTCATAATCTTCATTTTCATAATGTTCTATTACAGTTTCACTATCTTTACCGAATATGAATATATTATCATCACCAACTAATTCATGTATTTCCACATTAGCACCATCTTCTGTTCCTAATGTTAGTGCTCCATTTAACATGAATTTCATATTTCCTGTTCCACTTGCTTCCTTAGATGCTAATGATATTTGTTCAGATATATCACAAGCAGGTATTAGTTTCTCAGCATATGTAACATTATAATTTTCAACCATAACAACTTTTAAATATTTATTTACTTGTTCATCATTATTTATAAGTTGTTGTAAACATAAGATTAAATGTATTATATCTTTTGCCATAGTATATGCTGGCGCTGCTTTAGCTCCAAATATAACTGTAATAGGAGTTGATGGTATGTTTCCTTTTTTAATATCTAAATATTTATAAATTACATATAATGCATTCATTTGTTGTCTTTTGTATTCATGTAATCTTTTTATTTGTATATCAAATATAGAGTTTTCATCAATATCTATATTTTGATGTTGTTTTATATAATCTTTTAGTACTAATTTATTATCAAATTTTATCTTTAATAATTTTTCAAGTACGTTTTTATCATCTATATATTGATCTAATTTTTCTAATTCAGTTGCGTCCTTTTTAAATCCATCACCTATTAATTCTTCTATAAAATTAGTTAATTCGTGATTACAATGCATTAACCATCTTCTAAAAGTTATTCCATTAGTTTTATTATTAAATTTTTCTGGATATATTTTATAGAAATTATTTAATTCATTTTTTTCTAATATTTCTGTATGAAGTGATGCAACCCCATTAACACTAAAACAATAGTGTATATCTATATGAGCCATATGTACTCTATCATCGTCATCAATTATATATAGACTTTCATCTTCATATTTTTCTCTAACTCTTTTATCTAATTCTTTTATTATATCTATTAAGTTTGGTACAGCTTTCTCTAAATAACTCATTGGCCATTTTTCTAATGCTTCTGCTAATATTGTATGATTTGTATATGCACAAGTTTTAGATACTATATCAATAGCCTCATCCATAGATAATCCTCTTTCAGTTAAAAGTCTTATCAGTTCTGGGATAACCATTGTTGGGTGAGTATCATTTATTTGTATTACTGCATAATCATATAGATCATGTAAATTACTTCCCTTTGCCTCACATTCATCCAATATTAATCTTGCAGCATTACTAACCATAAAATATTGTTGATATATACGAAGAAGTCTTCCATCTTCATCACTATCATCTGGATATAAGAATAAAGTTAAATTTTTAGCTATATCCTCTTTATTAAAGTTTATACTTTCATCATTTACTATACTCTCATCAATAGTTTCTACATCAAATAAATGAAGTTTGTTAACTCTATTATTATAACCAATAACATTTATGTCATATAATCTAGATTTTAATTTAAATTCTCCACATTCTATTTCATAAGTTGTATCAGTTTTATTTAGCCAACTATTTTGTTCTATCCATTCATTTTTTTGTTCTAATTGTAGTTTATCTTTGAATACTTGTTTAAATAACCCAAAATGATAATTTAAACCTACACCATCACCATCAAGACCTAAAGTAGCAATTGAATCTAAAAAGCATGCTGCCAATCTACCTAATCCGCCATTTCCCAGCGAAGGTTCTGGCTCTACTTCTTCTATATCAGATAGTTTTTTACCATTTGCTGATAATATAGAATTTACTTCATCATAAATACCTAAATTAATTAGGTTATTAGATAATAATTTTCCAATTAAGAATTCTGCTGAAATGTAATAAAGTTTCTTTTTCCCCTTATTGTTGTGTTTTTGATTTGCTAAATCATCTACTAAATTTAATAAAGCATAATAAATTTCTTCATTTGTGCAATTACTAATTTCTTTACCACACTTATCTTTTAATAAACTAGATACATCCATTAATCTTTTCCCCCTTATTAAGTCTCCTTTTTGCGAAAACGTTTTCGGTAACGTTACCAGTTTTTCATATAAATCCTCTTTTAAGGTAATTATAATTTATAGCCGTTTTATTTACAACCAATTTTTTACATTTAATATAGATTTATTTTTTATTTTGATGCTATTTATATATATTTTTTAATTATTAATCCAAGTATTATCAACAGTTTCAAGTTAAAAATACTATATATTAAAATATCCCCAAAGTTTTCATATGATTATATAATTTAACTAAAATAATAAACTTAATCACATGATACTTTTGGGGATAAAATAAAAAAGATTACGTGGCTACGTCTTACTCTCCCAGGCGGTTGCCCACCAAGTACCATCAGCGCTCAAGAGCTTAACTTCTGTGTTCGGAATGGGAACAGGTGTATCCTCTTTGCTATAATAACCACATAATCTTTATTGAATTTATTAAATTACTTTAATACTTTCAAAACTGAAAACATTTAATGAATGATATTCATTTGGTCAAGTCCTCGATCTATTAGTATCAGTAAGCTAAATATATTACTA